>NZ_JBNPMC010000044.1:0-29192 GCF_050313795.1 Bariatricus sp. SGI.154 | reverse complement strand
TTGTGGAAGAAAGGAGGAATTAGATGATCCGAACTTTGTTGAGTGAAGTAAAAGAGTATAAAAAAGCTTCGATTGTTACGCCGTTATTTATGATATTAGAAGTATTGATGGAGATGATTATTCCTTTTCTGATGGCTTCAATTATAGATGATGGCGTGAATGCCGGGGATATCCAGCATATTTATAAGGTAGGAGGAATTATGGTTGTGGCAGCGGCAATTGGTCTGTTTGCCGGCATGGCAGGAGGACGTTTTGGCGCGAAAGCGTCTGCGGGTTTTGCGAAGAATCTAAGAGAGGCGATGTTCAACCATATTCAGACCTTTTCATTTGCAAATATTGATAAATACAGTACGGCAGGATTGGTAACGCGTCTGACTACGGATGTGACGAATGTGCAGAATGCTTACCAGATGCTGCTCCGTATGTTTACAAGGGCACCAGCGAGTCTCCTGTGTGCGATGGTTATGGCATTCAGGATCAATGCCCGTCTGTCCAGTGTCTATCTGGTAGCGGTAGTGATTCTGGGTGTGCTGCTTATGCTGATCATGAGCCATGCAACCCGGTATTTCCAGCAGGCATTTCCGAAATACGATGATCTGAATGCATCTGTGCAGGAGAATGTCTCTGCTATTCGTGTTGTAAAAGCATACGTAAGAGAAGAACAGGAGACGGGCAAATTCAAAAAGGCAAGCGAGAATATCTATAAGATTTTTGTCAAAGCGGAGTGCAATCTGGTGTATAATGCGCCACTGATGCAGTTTACCGTCTATACCTGTATCCTGTTAATCAGTTGGATTGGTGCTAAGATGATTGTGGCATCAACATTGACAACAGGAGAATTGATGAGTCTTCTTACATATTGTATGAATATTCTGATGAGCCTGATGATGATGTCCATGGTATTTGTTATGGTGTCTATGAGTATGGCAAGTATCAGACGTATTTCGGAAGTATTGAATGAGGTCAGCGACCTTAAGAATCCCGAAGAACCGGTTCTTATGGTTGCAGATGGAAGTATTGAGTTCAGACATGTAGATTTTGCTTATAAAAAAGAGAGTGAGAGCCCGGTACTTAAGGATATTAATTTACAGATCCATTCCGGTGAAACCATCGGGATTATCGGAGGAACCGGAAGTGCTAAGACCAGTCTTGTGAATCTGGTAAGCCGTCTCTATGATGTGACAGCGGGTGAGATCCTGGTAGGTGGAAGGAATGTCAAAGAGTATGATATGGAGGTATTGAGGAATCAAGTGTCGGTCGTGCTGCAGAATAACGTGCTGTTTTCAGGATCTATCCTGGATAATCTGCGCTGGGGTAATGGCGAGGCAACGGAAGAAGAGTGTATGACAGCCTGCCGTCAGGCATGCGCTGATGAGTTCATCCGCAGATTCCCGAATGGCTATCAGACCCATATTGAGCAGGGAGGCAGCAATGTATCAGGCGGTCAGAGACAGAGGCTTTGTATCGCAAGGGCATTGCTTAAGAAGCCGAAGATCTTGATACTGGATGACAGCACCAGTGCGGTGGATACGGCGACGGATGCAAAGATCCGCAAGGCATTCCGGGAAGAGATTCCAGATACGACTAAGCTGATTATTGCGCAGAGAATCTCCAGTGTACAGGACGCAGACAGAATTCTTGTCATGGACGAAGGATGTATTGATGGATTCGGAACCCATGAGGAACTGCTTGCGACGAATGAGATCTACCGTGAGGTCTATGAATCACAGACCAAGGGTGGCGGCGATTTTGATGAGAAGGCAGGTGAGTAGATATGGCAGGTCCAATGAATCGAGGTCCAAGAGGAATGAAGTCCCAGGTGAAGAATCCGGGGAAATTATTTGTAAGAATTATGAATTATGTGTTCCGGTATTACAGAGTCCATTGCATAGCAGTCGTGATACTGATCTTCCTTGGGGTGATTGCGAATGTGCAGGGTACTATGTTTATGAAGAATCTGATCGATGATTATATTACGCCGTTTCTTTTGACAGATACTCCGGATTTTACGCCGCTGGCGCATGCGATTGCGAGGGTAGCAGCATTCTATGCGGTGGGAATCCTCTCTACTTATGCATATAACCGGATTATGGTGAATGTTACCCAGGGAACGCTTAGAGAATTGCGTAATGATCTGTTCACGCATATGGAGCGGCTTCCAATCAAATATTTTGATACTCATGCACATGGCGATATTATGTCGATCTATACGAATGATATTGATACACTGCGCCAGATGATCAGCCAGAGTATTCCGCAGGTGATTAACAGTGCGGTTACAATTGTCAGCGTATTTGTCAGCATGGTGATCCTGAACATTCCACTGACGGTTGTTACACTGATTATGGTTGCGGTTATGATAATGGCTTCTAAAACGGCAGCAGGACGAAGTGGAAAATACTTCCTTGAGCAGCAGGTGAATCTGGGAGCGGTGAATGGTTATATCGAAGAGATGATGAACGGGCAGAAAGTTGTAAAGGTATTCTGCCATGAAGAAGAGAATAAGAAAGCGTTCAAAGAACTGAATGACAGACTGTATGTAAGTGCAGATCGTGCCAATACATTTGCCAATTTTCTTGGTCCGATCAATGCGCAACTTGGCAATATCAGTTATGTGGTGTGTGCAATTGTAGGAGGGGTGCTGGCGCTTGGCGACGTGGGCGGCTTCACGCTTGGCGGACTGGCAAGTTTCCTGACATTCAATAAGAGCTTCAGTATGCCGATCAATCAGGTCAGCCAGCAGCTCAATGCGATCGTAATGGCGATGGCAGGGGCGGAGCGTATCTTCCGTCTGCTGGATGAAGAGGTAGAGGCGGATAATGGCTATGTAACTCTGGTCCATGCAGCAGAAGAGAATGGCGAACTTAAGGAAAGCAAGAAAAGAACCGGAAGATGGGCATGGAAACACGTGCATCAGGCAGATGGCAGCGTTGATTACGTCGAGGTGAAAGGCGATGTCGTATTCGATGGAGTAGACTTTGGATACAATGATGACAAGATCGTCCTTCATGATGTGAAGTTATATGCAACTCCGGGACAGAAAATAGCTTTTGTCGGTTCTACCGGAGCAGGCAAGACGACGATTACCAACTTGATTAATCGTTTCTACGATATTCAGGATGGAAAGATCCGTTATGATGGTATTAACATAAATAAGATTAAGAAGGCAGACTTACGCCATTCTTTAGGAATCGTACTTCAGGATACACACCTCTTTACCGGAACAGTAAAAGAGAATATCCGGTTTGGCAAACTGGATGCTACAGACGAAGAAGTCATAGCAGCGGCAAAACTCGCCAATGCAGACGGGTTCATCCGCAGACTCCCGAACGGCTATGATACCGTGCTGACCGGTGATGGCGCCAACTTAAGCCAGGGACAGAGACAGCTTCTCGCCATTGCCCGCGCTGCAATCGCTGATCCGCCGGTACTGATTCTGGATGAGGCAACCAGCTCCATTGATACCAGAACAGAGAGAATCGTCCAGGATGGTATGGATAAGCTGATGAAGGGAAGAACAACCTTCGTGATTGCACATAGATTGTCCACTGTACGGAACTCAGACTGTATCATGGTTCTGGAACAGGGAAGGATCATTGAGAGAGGAACCCATGATCAGTTGATAGACGAACAGGGACGGTATTATCAGTTGTATACCGGGAATTCAATTAGTGCGTAGTCAAAAAGGGACAGGGCAAATCGAAAAAGGGACACGGCTATTTTAATTGGGGACGGGGGAAATTGAAAAAACCCCCGTCCCCAATTAATATATCTTGCATAATTCCCATGAACGCGTTATAATTTCATAAAACTGATAAGAAATTCTTCGGGGTCGGGTGTAATTCCCAACCGGCGGTGTAGTCCGCGACCTGGTATGGCATTGGATGTATAGAAGGTGCCATATCAGCTGATCTGGTGAGATTCCAGAACCGACAGTAAAGTCTGGATGAGAGAAGAGTTGTGTGATGAATGAATATGTACCCCGATGCGAAAGTGTCGGGGTTTTTGCCGTATCAGGAAACTTCGTTCTTTTTTACATGATTCAGAGAAGATTTTCTTTCTTTAGCAGTTTGAATATACTTATAATGAAAAGGAGAAAGAAAGATGGAGACAAATGTAGTAACAAACACAAAGAACAAGACTAATGTGAAGAAAATCGCTCAGATTGGAATGCTCGGTGCCATAGCGGTAGTATTGATGCTGTTCGAGATTCCGTTGCCATTCGCACCGGTGTTTTATGAGATTGATTTCAGTGAGGTTCCTGTTATGATAGGATGTTTTACTATGGGACCGCTGGCGGGAGCGATGATAGAATTCATTAAGATCCTGTTGAATTTTGCCGTGAACGGAACCAGCACTGCCGGGGTAGGAGAGGTGGCAAATTTCCTGATCGGGTGTGCACTGGTAGTTCCGGCAGCACTGATCTATCAGAAAAAACGTACTAAGTCAGGTGCAATCGTAGGAATGGTTACGGGAACACTTTTCATGACTTTTGTAGGATGCTTCCTGAATGCATTTATTCTGCTGCCGGTCTTTGCCAAGGCGTTTGGTATGCCGATTGATGCACTGGTAGAGATGGGAACGGCAGTGAATCGTCACATTACCAGTTTGTCGACGTTTGTAATATTTGCGGTGGCACCGTTTAATCTGCTGAAGGGATTCCTGGTGTCTTTGATTGTGCTTTTGATCTATAAAAAGATCAGTCCTGTGCTTAAAATGGGAATGTAACTTATGCGAATGTAACTTTTACAGCTGTAATGCTAATTTTATGTTTTTTTGCAAAACTTGTTTTATACGGATTAAAAGACCATGGTATCTTATGCTCTTAGGGCAGCCAAGGTCTTTTTTTGTTGCAAGAACTAAGAAGGAATCCGTGGTGATGATAAATAGAGAACTCGATTGCTGATACCTGCTCTCCATTTTCCGTATCATATGGTATAATACATTATCGGGCGAAGCCCGACAGTCGAAGGCATGTAATGTGGGATGCTTGAATGAGTATAGAATATAATTCGGTTTAGTAATGGTATTTCAGAGGTGTAAGAATGATAACCGCAGCAATTTGTGATGATGAAAAAGTGTTTGCAGATAAGTTAGTATTGCTTTTAGAAGAATATACTTTGCAGCATGGTATCGATATAAAGATAAAAAAATATTATGATGTTGACAGTTTGCTGGAGGAAGTAAACGACAATTATCAGATTATTTTTTTGGATGTAAAGCTTGGTGCAATGAATGGGATTGAGGTTGCCAGAGAACTGAGAAAACGAAGAATTGATTCTGTTATCATTTATATTTCTGCATACATAGAAATGGCTCCAATGGGGTATGAAGTAAATGCTTTTCGCTATATATTAAAAAATGATTTGGAACGGGTTTTAAATTATACATTGGATGATGCGTTCAAAGAAGTCTCTCAAAAAAACAGATGCTATGAGATTAAGACGCAAGGAAAGAGTGAATTTATTGAACTTGAAAAAATTATGTATTTTACCAGTTTTAAAAGATATGTGGAAATATACACAGAAGATAAAGTATATAAGCAATATCGAAAGATTTCTGATTTGGAACTAGAATTAGAAACAAGAGGCTTCATCAGGACGCATAAAAGTTATCTGGTTAATATGCAATATATTGAGTTTTTTAAAAACAGAGAGATTTGCTTGAAAAACGGAACGGCTTTACCGTGCAGTAAAACAGATTATCAAAAATTAAAGCAGAAGTATATACTTTGGAAAGGAAAGAACTAATGGCGGAATTGTTTTCATGTTTGATGATATTTATAGAAATACTCTCTTTTTTGATTGTGGCAGATGCATGTTTTATAAAAAGATTCGAGTGCAGGTGGATCTATATAGGTGTGATCATCGTTCTTGGCATTGGAATTATGTGCATACAAGAATGGATGGCATTCGAGAATGTCTATGTGAAAACGGGCATGGCTTTGCTTATCTTTGGAGTAGCCGCCAGGATTCTATATAAGGGGAGTTCCTTTCGGGAACTGCTTGTAGTGTGCATGTATTATATTTATCTATATGCGCTTGACTATGGAGTGATGATTTGTATGATGTTCATTACAAATGAAAGCATCCAGAGTCTGATGATGAATAGAAGTGTGTGGACGTTGGGATTCATTATGTCTAAAAGTTTATTAATCATTACCTGTATTATTTTGGCAAAAAGATTAAGAAGCAGGCAGCGAGATTATAGTTTTCCTATCAAATATTGGCTGCAGATGATAATTATTCCGGTGGGAATGATTTTGAATTTATGTTTGGTTATTTTTTATGCCATTAACGAGAATCGCTTGAATATTTGGATTATAGTTGACGTGATTGTTCTTGTTGCAGGAAATATTTTATTCTTATTTTTAGAACAGCGGCTTGAAAAGGAAAGAGAAATGGAGGCTGTAAATAAGGAATTAGAGCGACAGATTAAAAGTGGGAAAGAGCAGGCGGATTTTTTGTTGAATAATTATCAGGAACAGAGAAGGCTGACGCATGATTTCCATAATCATCTTTTTACTTTGGAGGGGCTATTTGCCAATAAAAATTACGAGGCTCTTGGAGAATATTTACAGAAACTTTTGCAGAGTGACATGCAGTTGGAGCAGATTTTACATACGAATCATCCGATTATAGATGCGATTTTGAACAGGGCGTATCTGGAAGCAAGAAATAGAAATATTGCAATGGAATTTGAATTGAGCGATCTGCAGGGCATTCCTTTGGCGAACGAAGAATTGGTTATTGTATTGTCCAATTTACTAGATAATGCAATAGAAGCAAGCAGTAAACTGGCTGAGGGAAAGAGGATTATTGTAAGGTTGCAGTATGATTGCCATGAATTTGTTATTTCTATACGGAATACAGTTTGCAGTGAAGAAGCAGGACGGAGTAATATTGTTGAAACAACCAAGAAAGAGAAATGGTTTCATGGATATGGCCTTCAGAATGTAAGGAGGATATTAGAGAAGAATGGCAGTGAATATGCGTTAGAATTAAGTGAAGGGTGGTTTCAATTTACCGCAGTGATCAGGTGACTGTTGGGAACGGAATTTGAATCGTTGGGAACAGAAGGGAAGAAATTAATTAGTGAAAGTGCTATGATGACTATAAAGTTAAGGAAAGCGGTTATGTGGCTGAGTAATATAGTTCATCAGATAGCACTTTTTTTAGTGCGGGAAAAAATATTAAGTGAAAAAGATAGTCAATGGGGAGAATATCTGATTCAAAAACGCGTGTTAAGTCTAGGCGTTTTTGGGGTGCTTTTAATTGTAGGGTGTTCTTTAGCGGGAATTCTGGAAAGTATGTGCTTTATAATCAATTTTTTGTATATAAGACGGAGAGCAGGAGGATATCACGCAAGTTCTCCGCTGAGATGTCTGGAATTATCGGTTACTGTTGAAATCACTTCATTTATTGTTGTTTTTGTACTCGAGAACAAGATAGAAAATATAAGAAGTATATACGGGATACTGTTGGCGTGTAGTATATTAGTGATTATATTTATTTATCCCAGAAAATATGATGAATACGGCTTCAATGACAGTGAGTGGAGAGTAAATAAAAGTATTACAAGAAGAATTATAGTTATTGAAAGTATTATATATTTTTTGGCTGATCGAACAATGCAAAAATCAGAATTATTCCAAAGGTGTCGTGGATATTATGTTGCCAGCATAGTGGTAGTAGCAACATTTATTATAGTATCAAAGTTACTTGAAAAAGGAGAAGGAGAAAATGATTTTAAAAGAGAAAATGATTCATAAGATCGCAAAGTATGTAGAGAAAAAAATCCAGAAAGAAAAGACAGATTGACCTCCAATATGTATAGGACCGTTTTATCAACCAAAACGACCAGGTAATACTGATGTTAAGAAGGAATTATAGTACACAGATGGAAGATGAAATGAAGATACGAGAGGTTGGGAATCATGGGAGAATATTCAATTGGTAAGCCTGTTATGTCATGGGGTGGAGATGACGTACAGACATTAACGTTTATTGTTACTGAAGATTGTAATTTGAGATGTAAATACTGTTACATAACGCATAAATCGAATAATAAAGTATTAGAGTTTGATGTGGCTAGAAAGTTTATAGATTTTGTATTGGAGACTGATTCTATAAGAAGGTGCAATGCAGTGATTCTTGACTTTATTGGTGGAGAGCCGTTGCTTGAGGCCGAATTGATTGATCAGATTTGCGATTATTTTAAAATACAGTCCTATAAAAAAGGGCATCAATGGTATTGGAATTATAGAATCAATATTACGACGAATGGGGTTAATTATTCAAACACAGCCGTACAGAAGTTAATAAATAAAAATAAAGGCAAAATCGGTGTTGGTATCACACTTGATGGAACAAAAGAAAAACACGATATGCAGAGAGTGTTTCCTAATGGTGAGGGGTCGTACGATATAATTATGAAAAGCGTAGATCTTTGGCTTGAGCAGTTTCCAGGGGAGACAAAAGTTACATTTGCAAGTGATGATTTGCCCTTGTTGATAGTATTACATACTTATGGAAAATAGGAATTAAAGATATAGCGGCTAATGTTGTTTATGAAGATGTGTGGAAAGAAGGAGATGATATTGTCTTTGAAGATCAGTTAATTAAACTATCAGATTATATTATCGAAAATGATTTATATAATATATATTCTTGTACATTGTTTGATGATTTTATTGGTATGCCATACGAAAAAGAAGATTTAATACAGACAAGTTGTGGCGCTGGCAAAATGATAGCGTTGAGTCCAACTGGAGATTTATATCCATGCATGAGGTATTATGATTATTCGTTGAACCATAAAAAGGGATACATAATTGGTAATGTAGATGACGGAATAGATATGGATAAAATCAGAGTTTTTGAAACGGTAATGTATCAATATCAGAGTGATAAAGAATGTTTGGAATGTCCGGTTGCACAAGGGTGTGGGTTTTGCCAGGGATTCAATTATGATGAGGCGGATACAGAAACCAATTTTCAAAGAACTAAATACATTTGTAAGATGCATAAAGCAAGGGTGCGAGCGAACCAATATTACTTTAATAAATTGTATCATAAGAAAAATATTTGCAGGGAACGCCCCATGAAATATAAGCGGGAAATGTTGTTTTTATTAAGCGATGATTTTGTAAGTATGTGTTCTTATCGTAATCAATGTACGGGAAAAAGTATGATGAGTGATGCAGTCTTGCAAGATGGGTTGCATTTTGCTTTTCGGAACTTTTTTAGACCAATATTAGTGTATGGAGATAATGATATTAAAATCCAGACATGTTTTGAAAAGTACGATATCTTATTTATATTGCCAGCAAGAAGATATATACAGGAATTAGAGCATTATGAATATTGTCTGGTTTTTGATGAGGAATATCGGGAATACATTGAACAAGTGCCGTTCCAAAGTAACATTATATTTAATGTTGATAGTAAAAATATTAGCGAATTGAGTGTAAAGGTTATTGAGTTGCTGAATCGCTGTAACAGATTAAACCTCAATATACTTGAATATAATAGTGCGTTTGATCTTGAAATGTATGAGAACCAATTGAAGAAAATAGCAAACTATATCATTGGATATTATAAAGAGACAGGAATACAAAAAGAAATTAATGTCTTGACAGATATATTGTTTATGCATGAACACGAAGGGTGTCAGGCAGGAAGTAATCTGTTAGCATATGCTCCAGATGGTAAGATATATATATGCCCTGCATTTTATGCCGAAGAAAAAAGTAGTGTAGGGGACACGGAAGAAGGAATTTTAATAGGAAACCAGCAACTTTTAACAAAAGAATACATGCCATTATGCAATAGATGTGATACGTATCAGTGTGAAAATTGCAAGTATATTAATAAGAAGTATACAAAAGAAGTAAATGTTTCTCCGGCTTTTCAATGCAAAAAGGCACATATTGAGCGGAAAGTTTCGATGAAAATACAAGAAGAGTTAAATGATACATGGAATTTTTCCAATAAACTGAGTGATATTATATATAATGATCCCATATATAATCTTAATTTATTGGGAGAACTGAATGGTTACTATAAGGAGAAGTGTTAATGAGAAGATTGGGAAAAATAGAAGAAAAAGAATGCAAAGAAGGATTAAAGTTATTGGAAAAAAAGAATGCCTTGCATAATTTGCAGATGATTTTAGAAGAAAATGAACTTTTTAAAAGATGCCAGAAAGAATATGAAATGGTAATTCAAAATTACAATCAATGGTGGGAAATTATTATTGATAAGTATTATGGAACGTGTTCTGAAGGAGAAAATTTCATGGTTGATTTTGCAAAAGGCGAGCTCTATTTAAAGTAATAAGAGGTAAAAATCTATTCTATTAGATTTTATCTATAAATATTTAGAAAGGAGAAGAATTATGGGTAGATATGGAAGTAAAATTGGCTCCACCAATGGTGGAAGCCAAACTCAGAGTATTTGCTGGGGATGCGAGAAGGCCTGTGTGTTGAAATGTTCAGGCACCTGTTCATCTAGTTGCATTGGAACTGGAATAAAGACACCATATGCAAATGCACAAGACGAGAAGTAGTTTTTTAAGATATTGGTTTTCATATTGAAGACCAGTATCTTAAAATACCCATATATATGGAAGATGTTAAGGAAAGTAATCTTAAAGAATTTTAGAATTAATATTAAAAACTATATCCTATTCTTTATTAGTGAAATTGTGGCAATAGCCCTGCTCTTTTCGCTTTTGGCATTAAGAGAATGCCTGTTTGAAGGTATTAAAGATGAGATGATCAGGTATATGCTGGAAGTTGAGTTTAAAATTGCAAGTACAGTTATGCTAATTATTACTGTTCTGATGCTGTTTTTTTCCATGAAATATTATATGAAGTCCAGAATGAAGGATTATAGTATGTTTCTTATGCTTGGAATGCGCAGAAGAATTCTGTATCTGATGATGCTGGCAGAGTATAGCATCGGTTGGCTGTGTTCGGCATGTGCAGGGTTGATTCTGGGAAGAGGGCTTGTTGCCGGATGTCAGGTGATTCTTAAGAAAGTGGATGTCACATATGGGATTACTTATTCCATATGTGTGCGAACTTACAGAATAACTCTGGCGGTCAGTCTGGCTGTGATGGCAGTGGCATTTGTGGCTTTAATGGTCATCCTTGAGGAACGGGATTTATCGCAGTTACTAAATGAAGAAAAGAAAAAAGAGATTCGCCCGGTTAGTAAATGGTGGATTATCATGATAACTTTGGGAATTGGATTATATGTGTATGCTTTCCATCAGTATTATACTACGGATGCCGGGATTACATATGCGGTAATGCAATGGATTGTATCGGGATTCCTGATTTTAAGTTTTGGCGGCAGTTTTGTGCTGAAAGCAATCAAAGGAATAAAGAGTATTTACTATAAAAGAGTATTGCAGATAAATCAATATTATTATCGGTATAATAGCAACGTTCTTTTTATATGTATGATGTTTATTATTCATTTTTTGATTATGGGCTATATGAGTTGTTCGATTATAGAGAATCTGCCATTGCAAAATAATCGAAACCAGTACCCGTATGATTATATATGGATTGGTCAGGAAAAAGATGAGGAATATGCAGAGGAATTCGCGGAGAAAGCAAAAGGGGAATATTATTCTTATCCAATGATACGACTTGCATCATGGTCGGGTAGCGAGCATATCGGAATATCGGAGTCTGTATATGAAGAACTGACAGGATATTCTCTTCAATTGGATGATAATGAGATATATCTGGTCATAGAAATGACACCGGATGATGATATTGAAATTATAGATAGAGAAGGGTACGAATCTAATTTCCAGGGAGTGCATACTGGGAAGTATAGAAATGAGATGTATAACGTTTTATTGGATTCAGAGGAATTTAATAGTACATTTAATAAATATAAAATCAGGGAGATTAAGAGAGAAACATTGTGGGGCAGCGTTTCGATGGATAACTATCATGAAAATACAGTTGTTTTTTCAGATAAGAGATTTCAGGAAGAGCGGAATACAATATTACATGAAGCTGATGAGCCAAATGAATTATTTTTGTTTAAGATTCCGAAAACGCAGCGGGAAGAAGTGGGAGAAAAATTGACACGTTATGTGGAGGAATATGGAATTGAGGATGAGCATACTAATTATGAACAAAATGTGTTATATGATATGGATCAGATATTAGAGGCTAATCTAAAGAGGAATCTGTTTAATATTATTAGCAAGGGATTTATCATTGCGGCTTTCTGCATAAGTGGTCTATTTATCATTGGAATGAAGGTATTTTCAGATATTCCGCAATATATAAAAAAATACGAATATTTGAACTGTATGGGAATGCGAAGGAAAGAGGAGAGAAAGTACATAGGAAAAGAAGTGAAAAATGTGTTGCATTTATCCTTGGCAACAGGTTTGTTTTATGGGGTCACATATTTGTATGTTACTGTAAAGATGGGAGATATGTCTACTGCACGACAGGAACACTTTATAAAATACTGGGTTATAATAATTGTAGTTTATTTGATTGTGCAGTTTATATTGGAAAATATATTAGCCGGGGTTCTGATAAAAAGGATAGAAAGGGGAATTTCCGATGAAAGTCATTGAAGTTGAAAAACTGGTTCGCAATTATAAGAAATCTGCAATTAAGAATTCGAGGGATGATGTCAAGGTATTAAAAGGTCTGAATTTCTCTGTAGAAGAAGGCGAGTTCGTAGGAATCATGGGAAAGTCCGGCTGTGGAAAGACAACGCTTCTCAAAGTGCTTGGAATGATTGACAAGCAGACGGACGGAATCATACGGTTCATGGGAAAGGATACCGGTGAGTTGTATGGGGATATGCTGGCAGATATTCGAAGGACCCAGATTGGCTTTATCTTTCAGGATTTCTACCTGATGGACAGCTTGTCGGTAGAAGAAAATATTATGCTGCCGATGATTCTGGGTAGAGAGAAGGCTGATGTAATGCAGAAAGAAGCGGAAAAATGTGCGGAACAATTCCAGATTAGTCATCTGTTAAAAAAGAATCCATATGAATTGTCAGGAGGCGAAAAGCAGAGGGTCGCTATCTGCCGTGCGCTAATCAACAATCCGGATCTGGTTCTTGCTGATGAGCCGACCGGAAACCTGGATTCAAAATCAGGGAAAATCGTAATTGATGCATTATGCCAGATTAATCGGGAATATCATAAGACGATAGTGATGGTAACCCATGATCCTCAGATGGCAAGTCATTGTGGAAGGATTATTCTGCTCAAAGATGGAGTGATACTGGATGTCTTAGAGAGAGGGGAGAGCCAGGAGGAATTCTATCAGGAGATTCTTGGGCGGATGGCAGATTTGTAATAATGGGAAGAGATATATATGAGAGATATTTAAAGAAAGAAAAAGGAGTATTCGTTCTGCTTATTCTTATTATTGGAATCGGAGTAGGGGTAAGCGGAATGAATCCGTATATTTATGGCAACATTATAGACTGTATTACCGGAGGGCAAAAAGGCGAATTTGAAAAATGGCTGATTGCCTTTTTTGGCGTGCTTGTATTGACTCAGGTGTTAGAGTCCGCTGAGTCTGTAATCGGGAATTGGGCAGTCAACCATATAGAGAATGAGATACAGGACAGCCTGATGAAGAAGATGCTTTCTTTAAAATGTAGGGAGATTGATAAGTATACGGAAGGGGAACTGCTGAATCGCTTGGAATTTGACGCAGAGAAAATAATTGAATATTATCTGGATCTGTTGACCAGTATTTTGATGATAGTTCTTAATCTAACTATTTCGATTTATTTTATTTTACGTATATCAAAAAAACTATCAATTATTGCGTTTATCATGCTTCCAATGCTGTATTTGGTGAATTTTGCTTTTCACAATAAAATCCATAAACTAAATAAATGTACAAAGCAATTTGAGGATAGATATTATGGATTTGTGAATGATATTTTTTCGAATTTAAAATGTGTAAAATCGTTTGGGATGGAAGAAAAGTTAAATTCAAATTACATAGAATATCTAAAGAAAAGATTACAGTTACAAATGAAGAATACATATCTTACAAGTTTCATCGGACTCATTAGAGAATTCCTTGGAAATTCAGTAAATATTGTAATTTTGTTTGCTGCGGGAATAGCAATTATCTCAGGAAGTATGACAATAGGTAATATGGTGGCATTCAATTCATATTTGGGGAAATTTTTTGAGGCCATTTCGAAAGTGATGGAGTTGAATTTAAATCGGCAGGGTGTTCTGGTAAGTTATGAGCGAATGATTGAGTTAGAAAACCGTTTGATGGAAGAAAAAGAGACGGGAGTAGTGTTAAAGCAAAAGATTCAAAAAGTGGATTGCAGGGATTTGGCGTTTGGCTATGATGATAAGAAGGTATTAGATGGTTTCAATTTGGAAATTCGAGACACAGGGATTTATTCTTTGGTAGGGGCGAATGGATGTGGAAAGTCCACGTTGTTAAAATTACTTGAGCGATTTTATGAAGTGGATTCAGGAGTAATTGAAATCAATGAAAAAGATATAGAAAAATACACACTTTCCAGTTTGCGGAAATCTATCTTTTATATGGCAAAGGAATCATTTTTCATGCAGGATACAGTAATAAATAATTTGCGTATGGGTCATGATGAGATTTCTGATCAAGAAATAATTGCAGCATGTCAAAGAACGGGAATACATGAGGAAATTGTAAAATTACCAAAGGGATATGAAACTATGGTAGAAAAGGGCGGAAAGAATTTCTCCAGCGGCCAGAAACAAAAGATGGGATTTGCCAGGGTTCTGCTTGCGCAGGCAGATTTGATTTTGTTAGACGAAGTGACTTCTGATTTAGATGGAACAGCAGAAAAACGGATATGTGATCTTATGGAAGAAGTGTCAAAAAAAGCAATGCTGCTTAATATATCTCATAAGCCTGAAAGTTTGATAAGAAGCAGGGAAGTTTTTCTTGTCGAAAATGGAAGAATTATTGGAAGCGGAACACACCAAGAGTTGCTGGAAAAATACGAGCAGTATAGGCGTTTCTTTGAAAGAGAAGTGTAATTGATAAATGGTAATAGAAGAAGCAAGGCAAAAACTAATAAAACTACAATAACAAAGCTTTACACCTTGCAATAACTCTTCATAACCCGAATTTCCATTATTCCCCCGGACAGATTTCAATTCAATACCCATCCGGATCATTAAAAAAGATATGTGGAAATATGCACAGAGGATAAAGTATATAAGCGATATCGGGAGATTTCAGATCTGGAACTAGAATTAGTATAAAGAGAAAGTAAGGCGGCAGCACCAGCGATGAGTTGGCAGTAACCGCCTTTTTTGTTGCCTTTTTCTTTTGTCTATAATATAAAATGTTTTTTGCGTATTGTCGCACATCAAATCCAGAATTGGAACTATTCACAAAAAATATAATTATAATTTGTGAATAATCACAGTTTTAAAGTTACTTAATTAATTTTATTTACAAAGTATAGAGAATCAATTATAATGTATCCATAAATAGTAAGACCTAAGAAGAACGAAGTAAGGTCACAAAAGGAGGATAAGAATATGAAGAAAAAATTAGTTGCCGTATTATTGACAGTTGCAATGGTATTCACAATGGCAGGCTGTTCTGTTGGTTCTGCCCCAGATGATTCAGGGACGGATTCCGGTACAGGTTCTGTAGGTGAAGATAATAATTCGGATGGAAAGACCAATACGCAAAGTAAAGGTGATGGCACTTATAAGGTTGGAATTGCAAACAGGGAGATTACGAATGATTATAACAGGTTGATTGCTTATGGCGCTCAGGGTGTGTTAGAGAAGGCGGGATGTGAAGTGGTTATGACGGATGCAGAAGCGGATGTCCAGAAGCATAACGAAAATGTTGAATCGTTGCTGAATTCAGGGATAGATGCGTTAATTATTCAGTTGGGAGATAATGACCAGTTAGCCCCGCTTTGTGCAGAGGCTGCCGAAAAAGGGATTCCGGTTGTTACTGCAGGAATCAGTTCCCATATTGATAATACTATCTGCGATGTAAATGGTGATGATGCATTGATGGCAACCTTGCTTGCTGACGCGGTATTTGCATCTATTGATTATAGCGGAGACGTGTATGTGTTTTATGTGCCGGGAGCGCCTCTTCTGGAGAATCGATTGGCAGTATTTAGTGCAGTGGCGGGGATGTACTCCGATATTAATGTAATCCCGATGTCTACGGAACATAATGTATCAAAGGTACAGACACAGACAGAAGAACTATTAACCGCTAACCCGGAAGAAGGAAGTATTGCGGCAATTATTGGCACCTATGACTCTTTAATATCAGGAGCAGTAGAATCTGTAAGACAGGCTGGACGTACGGAGATTGTTATGGGCGGCATTGATGGAGACCAGGTAAGCTTTCAGATGTTATTTGGAGAAGATACACCATTTAAAGTTTCGGTCGTTATGGATGCAAATAGTATCGGTGAGACTGCGGCAAATACGATTCTCAGTGTGTTGAATGGTGAGACGGATCCGGATACGATACCATCCAAAGTAGCAACAGCTTGCTATACGGCTACACAGCGTAACGGCGTAGAAGCGGCAGAGATGAAGTGGGGAGAAACAGTGTGGGAAGATATTGGTTTTGCAAAGAGTGATGTGGAAGCCGCTTATCCACAGGATGACGAAGTGATTGTATGCTATCCTACGACTCCGTAGACAATGAAGCATATCTGGAATGAATCAGGTACGGATTGTCAGGTCCATTGCAATAAAATGCTATCTGGGATCCGTACAGACTATAGTACGGAAAGTGAGATGTTATTTATGACGAATCATATCCTTCTTGAATGTAAAGACATCTGCAAGTCATTCGGAAATAATAAAGTACTCAGGGATATTAATCTGCAGATAAAAAGAGGAGAAGTACATGCACTTTTGGGCTCAAATGGTGCAGGAAAATCTACGTTAATCAAGATTATTACAGGCGTTTATCCAAAGGATTCCGGAGAGATATGGATTGATGGAGAGGCTGCAGATATTAAGTCGGTACAGGATGCTGAGAAACTGGGGATTGCCGTGATTCATCAGGATCAGCAGATGGTTCCACTGTTTGATGTGACGCGCAATGCATTTTTGGGTTCAGAGATTACAAATTCGGCGGGAATTATGAATTTGAAAGAAATGCGCCGTCAGGTACAGGAAAAACTAGAATATATTCAGGCGGACTTTGAAGCGGATTGCCTGATTACTTCGCTGAGCGTTGGACAGCGCGAACAGGTGGCGATCGTATCAGCGTTGCTTAAGGATCCAAAGATATTGATTCTGGATGAACCGACAGCATCTTTGAGCAGTAAAGAGATTACACGGCTGTTTGAAATCATTCAATTATTGAAAAAATCAGGTGTTACAATTATTTATATTTCTCATCATTTGGATGAAATTTTCCGCATTACAGACAGGATTACTGTACTGAGAGACAGCCGTGTGCAGGGAACGATGGCTACAGAAGATGTCGATTCTAAGAAGATTGTATCTATGATGATTGGCAGGGAACTGAAGGAATTTTACCCGAAAGAACCGGCAGAGATTGGAAGGAAAATTTTGGAAATTCATGATCTTCATTCCGGAAAAATGGTGAACGGTGTATCGTTGTCTTTAAGAGCGGGGGAGATTCTTGGGCTGGCAGGATTGGTAGGAGCAGGGCGGACAGAGACAATGCTTGCCTTGTATGGTGCAAGAAAAGTAACTGGTGGAACGGTTGTGGTCGATGGGAAACCATATAGACCTGTTTCTCCACTGGATGCCGGGAGACATGGAATTGCATTTATACCGGAAGACAGAAGAAATGAAGGAATCGTAGCGCCTATGAGCATTCGGGAGAATCTTTCATTGTCAGCAGTAAAACTTTGGGCGAAGCATGGCATTATCAGCAGAAAGGCGGAAAAGCAAGGTTCAGATGCGATTATGAAGGCTCTGGATATTGTCTGTACCGATAGAAATCAGGCAGTAAGTGAACTTTCAGGAGGAAACCAACAAAAAGTAGTCATCGGCCGCTGGCTGATCGGTCAATATAAAATCTTCGTGTTTGATCAGCCGACAACTGGCGTGGATGTCGGGGCGAAGACGGAGATATATCGGCAGATGATTAAACTGGCGAAAGATGGCTGCGGGATTTTGTTTCTTTCATCTGAGAATGAGGAACTGTTGGGAATCTGTGACAGGATAGCCGTTATGAATAAGGGGAAGATTGTAAAAGAATTTGAATCTTCGAGTGCAACGGAGCAGGATTTGCTTTATTGGAGTACCGTAGGAGAGGAGCAGGAGCAGCATGAAAAGAAAGAATAAAATACAGATCGGAAATGTGATCATCAAAAGAAGCACAGGTGTTGCCATGATTTTGGTCTTGCTTATTCTGGGGCTTCGTGCGCCGTTGTTTTTTCAGCCAGAGAATATTATGACGGTGTTGAAACAGAGCGGTGTTTTGGTTATGACGGCTTTAAGCATAACGGCAGTACTGATCCCAGGAGGATTTGATATGGGGGCTGGCGCATTGGTACAGTTGACTTGTAATATTGCTGCCGGATTGATTCTTTCCGGTCTTAATCCGGCGCTGACATGGTTTGCCGGACTAGGCATAGGTTTGTTCTTCGGATTGGTCAATGCATGTCTTGTGGTATATATCAAGATCCCGACATTTGTGGCAACTTTGGGAACGATGTATCTTATGACAGGATTGACAGCTTTATATAACGGCGGAAAAGCGCTGACGATGAAGTTGATTGTCAGTTTTCAGATGTTGGGGCAGGGAGAAATACTTGGGTTTCCGGTAATATTCATAGTTGTACTTCTCTTTTGTATCGGGTTGAATTACTTTTTTAAGCGCACTCGAACCGGACTTCGGATGTACGCATGTGGTGAGAATAAAAATGCGGCGGCAATACATGGCATTGACAGCGGCAGATGTATCATACTCGGATATGCCATATCCGGGGCGCTGCTCGGCTTCACGGGTGTTCTACAGTGTTCTTACAATTATGGAGCGTCTGCGGTAGACTATGGTATGGATTTCCTGATTAAAGCGCTGGCATCTGCTTATCTGGGCAGTACATTCTCAAAGACATCGGAGCTTAGCATGTTTGGAACAATGATATCCGGTATTTTTATTGCGGCGCTGTCTAACGTAATGGTAATCAATGGTTTTTCAAATCAGATCGTATCCGGCGTACTTGGCGTGGTATTGATTTTGTCTATTTTGCTGACTGTAATCAAAAAGCGGGATATTGGTCAGGTGACAATCTTTTAAGGGGGTATGGGTATGGAAAATAAATCAGAAACAAAACAAATATCAATCCCCGGAAAAATTATGAATTTTATTGGTGATTACGGCGCAGTGGTTGGTATTTTTCTGTTATTATTGGTATTTCAGTGTATCGACAGTCGTATGCTGCGTTTGACCAATGTCTGGGGAATATTGAAAAACAGTACATTCTTGATCATGATGGCAATGGCGATGACGCTGGTCATGTCAGTTCGAGGGATTGATCTGTCGATTGCTCAGGTAGCAGATGCGGCGGGAGTTTTAACAGCATTTTTAATTTTGAACGGAACGAATGCGGTAATGGCCATAGCGGCAGGAATTGGTCTGGGCCTTTTGGTCGGAGCGGTGAATGCAGTCTTGATGGCATATTTGGGAGTGCCGGCGTTGATTGGGACACTGGGAATGATGTATGTGGTGAGAAGTTTTGAATTAGTGCTGACAAATGGTTCCCAGCCACAGATGCTTTTTACGCTAAACAGGTCGATTACGCAAGTTTTCCTGAATATGGGGCAAGGTAATATCGCTGGAATTCCTAATGTGTTGATTATATGTATTATTGCGGTAATCCTTGTCTATCTGCTGAAAGAGCGATCTGTGGCAGGGCGCCACATGGATGCGTTATGCGGCAATGTACAGACATCGTTTCTAAGCGGAATTAATGTTCGTAAAACCTTTGCAGTGACATTTATTATTAGTTCTCTTTTAGCGGCGATCGCGGGTCTTATGATTACGGCAAGAGCCGGTGGAGCGACTCCAAGAGCGGTAGAATCTTATTTAAATGATTGCTTTGTAGCCGTTTATATCGGCACCCTGCTTTCTAAGGAAAGAAAATTCAATGTGTTAGGGACGGTTGTGGGATGCCTGTTTGTGGGAGTTATGAGCAATTTCTTTACGCTCATGGGACTTGGAAATGGAATTAAGCAGTTGTGCAATGGCTGTTTTATCATAATGGCGGTTGCGTTAGGAACATTGAGAAGCAAAAAGAAATAGGTAAAACAGATCAGGAGGAGAAAAGATATGTTAAAAATTGACGCGCATTCGCATGCAGGAGAAGGAGCCGCAAAATGGAACGGCAAACAGATTGTCAGCCAGATGAATACAATGGGAGTGGATAAAACGGTGATATTTCCATTTACAGAAGGGTATTTTCATAATGATGATATTCCGAAATATGTTGCGGAAAATCCAGATCGTTTGATTCCGTTTTGTGCGGTAAACCCGTGGAATTTTCATACGGCTACAGATGAATTAGAAAGATGTTACAAGACAGGATTCAAAGGTTTGAAACTGCATCCGACACTTTGCGGATTCCGGTTAAGTGATCATAAACTTGTAGACCCATTGTTTGAAATTACGGCGGCATACGGCGGGGTAATAATTGTACATGGTTCTTCGGATCTTTACAATTGTCCGTTGGAATTTGACCGGATGGCAAAAAGATTCCCTAAGGTTCCTCTTTTGATGGCACACTGTGGATTTTTCTGGGAATGGGAGTTGGCAATTGAATTAGCAGAAGAAAATGATAATTTATATTTGGAGACATCCAGAGTACCGGGATTTGAGACGAGTAAAATCATAGAACACTTGGGAGCGGGTAAAGTCATCTGGGGTACAGACGGACCATTCTGCGATTACGAGTGGGAATTTCGAAAGATTGAGCGTTATGCCAAAACAGGAAATGATTTTGATATGATCATGGGCGGAAATATTGCCGATCTGCTGAATTTGTGAAGGAAATCTGTTGTCAGATACTTTTCTTTGCTGGAAAAATCTAGTAATATAGATAAGTAGTTATAGTTTTATCATACTATACAGGAGGAAGGTAACGTATCCAATGAACCGTGTAGATATCAAGGAAGTTAATCGCAATCGAGTATATCAGTTGGTTTATCAGCAGGAGCAGGTCTCAAAGCCGGCAATTGCTTCAGCCCTGGGAATAAGTCTGCCAACGGCATCGCAATGTGTGAATGAACTGATTGAACGCAATCTTGTGTATGAGAAAGGATATTTTGAATCGACAGGGGGCAGGAAAGCGGCGATTATTACACTAAACAGAGATATTAAGGTGAGCGTAGGATTGGAGATATTGAAAGAGTTGATTCATCTTACGGTTATCGACCTGTATGGAACAGTGATTCATGAGAAGTTTATTCCGTTTCGTTTTAATAATGATGAAGCATACTGCATTCGAGTCGGAGAATATATTATGGAGTTTATTGCTGAATGTAGGCTCTGTCATGATACGATTCTGGGGGTGGGAATTGCAATACAAGGTCTGGTTGATGAGAAAACAGGAAATGTCACTTTTGGAAGGATACTGAATGCAAATGGATTTTGTGCAGACCGGATTGGAAGATATGTCCCGTTTTCCTGTACGCTTCGTCATGATACGGAACTTGCGGCGTCTTTTGCACTTTGGCATAATCCGGCAATTAAGGATGCGCTTTATATGGTTCTGAATCGTAATCTTGGAGGTGCTGTTATTATCAATGGGGAAGTACACCGTGGACAGATTCTTCCAAGCGGTTTGATTGCGCATATGACACTTGTGCCAGAAGGTGAACTGTGTTACTGTGGCCGGAGAGGATGCGTTGAAAGGTATTGTTCTGCAGATTCTATTATTCATGCGTTTGAACAGGAATTAGATGACTTCTTTGATGACTTGCGTAATGGGGAACCGAAGCATGTGGCATTCTGGGAACAGTATTTAAAATATCTATCAAGGGCAATCTATAATTACCAGATTCTCATGAGTACAGAAGTTGTGATAGGCGGTGTGGCCGCGAAATATCTGACGGAAGAAGATTTGCACAAGGTGGTTGATATGGAATTGGAAAAATCGAATATTGCAGAAAGGTTTCCAAGAATATCTATATCTGAATATAATAATACTGCTGCGGGAGCAGCGTTGATTTATATAAAAGAATTCCTTGGACAATTCGGAATTCGGGTTAAAGCGTAAAAAAGAACGGAAGAGTCAGGTGAAGGAGAAATATTTCCCCATGCGTCTCCTTCACCGTACATTTCCAACACTCTTTTTCCACGCCTAATTCTCTTTATTCCCCCGGACAGATCTCAATCCAATACCCATCCGGATCATTAATAAAATATATCCCCATCTCCATATTCTCAAAACAAACGCAGTCCATCGCCTTATGGTGAGCCAATGCAGCCTCCATATCATCCACCCGCATTGCCAGATGGAATTCATTATCTCCGAGATTATAAGGTCTGTCCATATCGCGGAGCCAGGTCAGTTCCAGTAAATGGGGTGTCGTCTCGTCGCCCATGAATACTAATTTAAAACTTCCGTCTTCGGCTTCTTTTTCCCTTGTAATCGTAAGACCAAGTGCTTTCTGGTAAAAATCAATCGACTTCTTAAGGTCTAATACATTGATATTATTGTGGTAAAATGTGAATTTCATAATCATAATCCTCCTCGTATTGACAAATTGCATATAAAGCGATACCGTAACCAAATTAAGTATATCATAAAGTATGCGATAAAAGTATACAACAAAAATATATCATCGGTGGCAGAAGAAAAAAAGATGTGTTATAATATCCACGCAGACGGCATTTTTATGGCAAATCTGTCTGTTGGATAGATTGCCTGGCATCCTGAGGAGAACTGCCAGTAGCAAGTCCATTAGATAAAGAAAGGACATTCCTTATGATAATAGAGACCAATAGTGAGAAAGAGACATACGAATTAGGCGTTCAGATGGGACAGGCTGCCACAACGGGGCAGGTCTATACCCTCGTTGGAGACCTGGGCGTTGGCAAGACAGTATTTACCAAGGGTCTGGCAGCAGGGCTTGGAATTGAAGAGCCGGTCAGCAGTCCGACATTTACCATCGTGCAGATATACGAGGAAGGGCGTCTGCCCTTCTATCATTTTGATGTCTATCGGATTGGTGATGTGGAAGAGATGGACGAGATTGGATATGAAGATTATATCTATGGGGAAGGCGTAAGCCTGATCGAGTGGGCGAATCTGATCGAAGAGATTCTGCCGGAACATTATACGGAGATTAAGATAGAGAAGAACCTGGAAAAAGGATTTGATTATCGGAGGGTTAGCATATGCGAATATTAGCACTGGATAGTTCCGGGCTTGTTGCAAGTGTAGCGGTTGTGGAAGCCGGACAGATGGAAGAAGAGACGATTGCGGAGTATACGGTGAATTATAAGAAGACTCATTCCCAGACGCTGCTTCCGATGCTGGATGAAGTGGCGAAGATGATAGAACTGGATATGGATACCATTGACGCAATAGCGGTTGCGGCAGGGCCGGGATCATTTACTGGACTGCGGATTGGTTCTGCTACGGCGAAAGGATTAGGGCTTGCCCTGAACAAGCCTTTGATTCATATACCGACCTTGGAGGGACTGGCATATAATATGTGCGGCACGGATAAAATCGTGTGCCCGATTATGGATGCCAGAAGAGGCCAGGTCTATACCGGAATCTATGAATTCGATGGCAAGAACCTGGTAGTTCTGGAAGATCAGATGGCTATCAGTATTGAAGAATTGGGTGAGAAACTTATGGCTTATGATAGGGAGATCGTATTCTTAGGAGATGGTGTTCCTGTATTCAAGTCCGCATTAACAGAGCGTATTATGGCAGGAAAGAAGATCTCTTTCGCGCCGGCGCATATGAACCGGCAGAGGGCAGCGTCTGTGGGGACGCTTGGAATACTGTATTACCGGGACGGGAAGATAGAGACAGCAGCAGAGCATCAGCCGGATTATCTGCGAGTATCCCAGGCAGAGCGGGAACGAAAGGAGAGGCTGGGGCATGATTAGATTCGAATGTGATTATCTGGAGGGAGCACATCCACAGATATTAAAAAAGATGGCAGAGACTAATCTTGAGCAGACGGCTGGGTATGGCAATGATCCTTATTGCGACAGTGCGAAAGAAAAGATTCGAAAACTATGCGGTGAGGCAGATGTAGACATTCATTTTCTTGTGGGTGGAACGCAGACGAATTGCACAGTGATCAGTGCTGTCCTGCGCCCTTACCAGGGGGTCCTTGCAGCGGTGACAGGTCATATTAATGTACACGAGACCGGTGCGATAGAAGCATCCGGCCATAAGGTTCTGGCGCTTCCGAGTGAAGACGGGAAGATTACGGCAGATCAGGTGCGAGAGAGTTATGAAGCCCATTGGAATGACGCGGATCATGAACATATTGTGCAGCCGGGAATGGTGTATATCTCCCAGCCGACAGAGAACGGGACGCTCTATTCTAAGGAAGAACTCCAGGATCTGCATGATACCTGCAAGGAATTGGAATTACCGCTGTTTATGGATGGTGCCAGAATGGGGTATGGGTTAATGTCGAAGATTAACACACTTACATTGGAAGATATTGCAGCGTTAACAGATGTATTTTACATCGGAGGAACGAAAGTGGGTGCTTTGTTCGGAGAGGCGGTTGTGATCTCTCATCCTGCGCTTAAGAAGGATTTTCGTTATCTGATCAAACAACACGGAGGAATGCTTGCGAAAGGGCGTCTTCTGGGAATCCAGTTTGATACGTTATTTACAGATGGATTGTATTTTGAGATTGCAAAGTATGCAGACGACCTGGCGATGCGTCTGAAAGAGGTATTCGTGAAGAAAGGGTATCCGCTTCGATTTGACTCTTATACGAATCAGCAGTTCCCGATTCTTCCGAATGAACATATAGAGCAATTGCGTAAGAAATACTCATTTGCATTCTGGGAGACTGTGGATGACTCCCATAGTGCAGTGCGCTTTTGCACCAGTTGGGCGACAAAAGAAGAAGCGGTCAGCGAATTGATTCGGGATATCGAGGTGATATAATATTGAAGATTCAGGAAATCTGTGAAAATGATGCTGCAGCGGTTGAAACTTTAGAAAAGAAGATATTTCCCGATCCTTGGACGACAGTTGGAATTAAGGAAACGCTGGCTCAGAAAGGCACTCTGGTTCTGGGTGCATGGAAGGATGGGAGCCTGATCGGATATGTGATCGTATATTATGTGTTGGATGAGGGTGAGATTGCCCGGATTGCGGTAGATGAATCTAGCCGCCGCCAAGGGGTTGCCGGTCATCTGATGCTTAGGCTGGAAGATTTCTGCGAGGAAAATGGTATCGCAAAACTTATGCTGGATGTCAGGGAGAGTAATGCGGCAGCGATTGCGTTCTATAAGGATCATGGATTTACAGAAGATGGCATCCGCAAGAACTATTATGCGAATCCAAAAGAAGATGCAATACTTATGAGCCGGGAACTTGGCAGTTGATTGGCAGTTATGACAACAGTTCCCACTGGAATAGAGGGTCATAAGCAGATATAATGTAGGCGTAGCAAGTAAGAAAAAGTAACAAGATACTCATAGGAGGAATTGTATGCGCCAGTATAGAACAGAATTAGAAGCAACCAATAAAATCGAGAAGATCATATGCAATAAATGTGGGAAAGAGATTCTGGTATGCCAAGGGGTTCCCCAGGAGGATGTGCTGGAAGTTGAGAAGCGTTGGGGTTATCATTCCAGAAAGGATAATCAGGTAGACCGCTTCGATCTCTGCGAGGATTGCTATGATGAACTGGTTCAAAACTTCCGGTTCAAGCCGAAGAATTAATTAAGCCGGGACTTCTTGAAATGGAAATTCAGATAGAAATAGAGGTAAGATATGTTAGATGTATGTTTGTTAGGGACGGGCGGTATGATGCCGCTGCCGTACCGCTGGCTTACAGCACTTATGGTACGGTATAATGGCAGCAGTGTCCTGATCGACTGTGGAGAAGGAACACAGATTGCGATTAAGGAGAAGGGATGGAGTTTCAAGCCCATAGATGTGATCTGTTTTACCCATTATCATGGGGATCATATCAGCGGGCTGCCGGGGCTTCTTCTGACAATGGGTAATGCAGACCGTACGGAACCGCTGACGCTCATAGGACCAAGAGGATTGGAACGGGTGGTAAATGCGCTGAGAGTGATTGTGCCGGAATTGCCATTCCCTATCAGATATATGGAGATTGCAGAGCCGGAGAAGACATTCGAGATGAATGGCTACCGGCTAAAAGCATTTCGTGTAAATCACAATGTCACTTGCTATGGATACACGATGGAGATCGACCGTGCGGGCAAATTCGATGTAGAGCGCGCCAATGATGCCCAGATTCCACAGAAATACTGGGGGATTCTGCAAAAAGGCGAGAATGTAGATACGGGAGAGCATATTTACACGCCAGACATGGTGCTGGGTCCGGCGCGTAAAGGAATCAAACTTACCTACTGTACAGATACCCGTCCGACGGATTCTATAAGAAATAACGCGGCAGGTTCTGATCTGTTTATCTGTGAAGGCATGTATGGCGAGAAGGATAAACTGAAGAAGGCGAAAGAATATAAACATATGACGTTCTATGAGGCGGCGCAGCTTGCAAAAGAAGCGGATGTAAAGGAGATGTGGCTGACGCATTACAGTCCGTCCCTTGCGAAGCCGGAAGAATATATGGATGAAGTAAGAGCAATCTTCCCGAGAGCGATCGCGGCAAAGGATAAAAGGTCCGTAGAACTTGTATTTTCGGATTGAGAATAAATAGTAACGAAAGGCATGAATATGAGCGAGAAAAAAGATGTATTAATTCTGGCAATTGAAAGTTCCTGTGATGAGACGGCAGCAGCCGTGGTAAAGAATGGTCGGGAAGTACTGTCGAATGTGATATCCTCCCAGATTGCAATCCATACATTATATGGCGGAGTGGTACCTGAGATTGCATCCAGAAAACATATAGAGAAGATTAATCAGGTGATCGAAGCGGCGTTAAAAGAATCAGGTGTTACGCTGGAAGAGATTGATGCGATTGGTGTGACCTATGGCCCGGGGCTGGTAGGCGCGCTTCTGGTAGGAGTCGCGGAAGCAAAAGCCATTGCTTATGCGGCAAAGAAGCCTTTAGTAGGAGTTCACCATATCGAGGGGCATATTGCGGCCAATTTTATAGAACACAGAGATCTCGAACCGCCATTTTTCTCTTTGGTAGTTTCCGGTGGGCATACTCATCTCGTGAGAGTGAAAGATTACGGGAAGTTCGACATTATTGGCAGGACGAGAGATGATGCGGCGGGAGAAGCATTTGACAAGGTGGCAAGAGCGATTGGATTGGGCTATCCCGGCGGTCCGAAGATTGATAAGGTATCAAAAGAAGGGAATCCGGAGGCGATAACATTTCCCAGAGCACATGTGGAAGATGCGCCTTATGACTTTAGTTTCAGTGGCGTGAAGTCCGCAGTGCTGAATTACATTAATGGCTGTCAGATGAAAGGGGAGGAGTATAGCCAGGCTGATGTTGCGGCTTCTTTCCAGAAAGCGGTCACTGATGTTCTGGTGGCGAATGCGATGCATGCGGTAGAAGAGTATCATGTGGGTCAATTCGCGATTGCAGGAGGCGTTGCCTCTAATAGCGCGCTTAGAGAGGCTATGAAGGCAGCGTGTGAGGAACGAGGAGTGAAGTTCTACTATCCGTCGCCTGTCTATTGTACGGATAATGCGGCGATGATTGGCGTTGCGGCATATTATGAATATATCAATGGAACGAGACATGGATGGGACTTGAACGCGGTCCCGAATCTGAAGTTAGGTGAGCGATAATGATGCGGAATAAGAAAAGGTGCACGGCGGTAGTGCTTTCTGCCGGACAAGGCAAACGCATGGGAGCGTCTGTCCAAAAACAGTATATAGAACTGGAAGGCAAACCGATTATTTATTATACATTGAAAGCATTTCAGGAGTCAGAAGTCATTGACGACATTGTGCTTGTTGTCGGCAAAGATCAGATTCCTTATGTAAATGATGAGATTGTGAGGAAGTATCATTTTACGAAGGTGGATACGATTGTGGAAGGCGGCAAGGAACGCTATGATTCTGTCTGGCAGGGGCTTAAGGTGATTGCCGGTCGGGAAGATGGGCTTGCGGCTACTGTCCAGGATAGTTATGTGTTCATCCATGACGGGGCAAGATTATTCGTGAACGAGGATATTCTGAAACGGGGCTATGAGACTGTCGATGAGTTCGGCGCATGTGTTGCAGGAATGCCGAGTAAAGATACAGTCAAATTAATAGATGACAATGGTTTTGCTGTAAATACACCGGAAAGAAAATATGTATGGACGGTACAGACGCCGCAGATATTCAAAACTTCTTTGATTATCGAGGCATATTCCAGGCTGATGCGGGAAGAATGTATTAATGTAACGGATGATGCGATGGTAGTAGAACAGATGATGGGGATGCCTGTCAAATTGTTTGAAGGATCTTACGAGAATATCAAGATTACGACGCCAGAAGATCTGGAGATAGCCGAAGTATTCCTAAGTGAGAAAAAGAATGGAAAAAAATGAAAAAAGTTGAAAATTAGATATTGACGAGGGGATTTTTCTGTGCTAGAATAACCAATGTCGCTGAGATGTGACGAAAGCAATTGAATATGTGGAGAGGTATCGAAGTGGTCATAACGAGGCGGTCTTGAAAACCGTTTGTCCGAGAGGGCGCGTGGGTTCGAATCCCACCCTCTCCGCTTGAAAAAACTACCAGACGGTAAGATGGTAGTTTTTTCTATGAAAGAATCGAGCAGATGTGGAGAAATACCCAAGCTGGCCGAAGGGGCTCCCCTGGAAAGGGAGTAGGTCGTTAATAGCGGCGCGAGGGTTCAAATCCCTCTTTCTCCGTTTGTCTGACAAGCCTAAACCTAGTGGTTTGTAAGTCTTAAAATGAGCATATTTAGTGTGTGAAAAATGACGTAGAAAAAAGTTGAAAAAACTTAAAAAAACATCTTGACAAATAATTGCAACCCATGATATTATGTCTAGGCTGACTCGTGAGAGACAGGCAAAA
>NZ_JBNPMC010000043.1:0-30276 GCF_050313795.1 Bariatricus sp. SGI.154 | reverse complement strand
ATATTTGTAACTGTGGAGTGAGAGAGTTTTGCTTCTTTTGCAAGTCGGTAATCCGTCCAGCCACGCTCCTCCATCAACTGCCTTATGCGTTTCTGCGCATCCATATCATCACCTGCCCATCTGTATCTATTCTACTTCCCAAATCGGTGCTATAATAGTCATAATCGGTAGACACAACATATCCCTAAAAGGTCACAATCGGTTATAGTATGATAGACTGATGGGAAGAATATTCTACAGGAGGTATTGCTGATGGGTGAGCATATTTTTGAGCGGCTGGCTCGTGAACGGAATATTACAGTAGACGAAATGCGAGAAATTATTTCTGCCCGGATTGAGCGCGGATGGAATGATCCTGATCCAGTCAAACGGGCGCAATGGGAACGGATACCCTGCGCCGGGGAAATCCCAACACCGGAGGAGCTTCTGCGTTATGTGGTAGAAAAGCTGGAAGCAGAGGGCCGGGAGGACTTATTGAGCTGGTATCCGAACCTTTAAGGGGTGTGCATTTTCAAGACACCAAACCACAATATATTGAATTGAAACGAAGAAACAGCGGGTTTTACACACTTTATGATGTGCTTACCTGCTGTTTTGTATCCTTTGCGTTTGTATGAAAATTTGTCCCCTAATATGGGTGTGAAAGCAAGTGAAAATTGATAAAAAAGTCTCCTTGTTTCAGACTTGTATTTGTTCTGTTTCCTATATATAATTAAGAGCATGATTGGAGGAATGGATATGACATTACAGCAATTAAAATATATGATAGCAGTAGCGGAAAAAGGCTCCATCACAGAGGCGGCAAAGGAATTGTTTATTTCACAGCCCAGTCTTTCGGGGGCAGTCAAAGAAGTGGAGAATGAAGCCGGGATCACCATTTTTAACCGCTGCCGGGCGGGCGTTGCATTGACTACGGAAGGTATGGAGTTTTTGGGATATGCACGTCAGGTAGTGCAGCAGATGGAACTTCTGGAATCGCGATACATAGATAATCAGCCGGAAAAGCAGAGGTTTTGTATCTCCACACAGCATTATACATTTGCTGCCAATGCTTTTGTGGAACTGGTGCAGCAGTTTGGCCAGGAAAGATATGAGTTTATTTTGAATGAGACACAGACATATCAGATTATTATGGATGTCAGGAACCGCTTTAGTGACCTTGGGGTACTCTATCTTAGTAAGGCAAATGAAAATGTATTGATGAAAGTTTTTGAAGAGTACAATCTGAATTTTTATGAACTGTTTACGGCGACTCCGCATGTGTTTCTGCGGAAAGGCCATCCGCTGGCGGATCGGGAGAAGGTCAGCCTGGAAGATCTGAAACCATATCCAAGGCTGAACTTTGTGCAGGGGGCTTATGAATCTTCTAATTTTGCAGAGGAATTATTCAGTAATGAGATCGCGGAAAAGAGCATCAGGATCAGCGACCGTGCCGCTATCGTGAATTTTATGATCGGACTGGATGGCTATACCATTTCAAGCGGTATTTTCCCCAGATATCTCCATGGGGATTCCATCATTTCTATTCCTTTGGAAGGGGATGAGACCATGCGGATCGGATATATCCTGAATAAAGACAGGGAATTATCCCGGCTGGGTGAGATTTATGTAGAAGCACTGAAGCAGTATCAAAAAGATTGAAACATAGGTTCAGCCTATGTTTTAGCATAAGTAATCAGTATTACCTATCATATGGCATTCCGCTGTACAATCGTAAGTGGAAGGAGGCGTTATCATGCCAGGCTATGTGATAGGTAATTTTTTTGTTTATTCTGTGATCAATGCGTTCACGCCGGGGCCGGGTAATATCCTGGCTTTAAATACCGTGACGAATTATGGATGGAAGAAAGGGGCTCCCCTCTTTTTCGGTATATTCTCCGGGTATTATGTGGTGCAGATGATCTGTGCGGTATTTGTCTATGGGGTGAGTACGCTGCTGCCGGAGGTGCTGGGGGTAATGAAGTATGTGGGAGCTGCTTATATCCTCTGGCTGGCAGTCCATATCGCTGTCAGCCGGCCAGATGGAGATGGCGGAGAGAGATCGGCCTCTTTTTTAAAAGGGTTCATGCTGCAGTTTGTGAATGTGAAGATCTATCTTTTTGGGATCACGGCATTGACCGGATATGTGACGTACTACAGTACGGCTCTTCCGGTATTGGTTTTCTTTGAATTTGTGATAGCGACGATTGGAACGATTGCTACATCTGCGTGGATCGGTACAGGGCTGGCAATCCAGAAGGTTTACCTGCGGCATTACCGCCTGATCAACATCATTCTTGCTGTTACTTTATTGGAATGTGTATACAGCATATTGAAATAAAGGTTTGTGGATATGGAGGTTATTATGACGGATCAGGATATTTTTCATAAGGACACAGAGTATATTGCCCATACTTATCAGCGTTTTCCGGTTGCAGTCCGGTGTGGGCATGGTGCCACGGCGGAAGACTTTGAGGGGAACAGTTATATTGATTTTGGAAGCGGTATAGGGACAAATTCTTTGGGGTTTTGCAATGAGGGATGGGTGGCTGCTGTTACGGAGCAGTTAAGGCTGGTGCAGCATACTTCAAATCTGTTTTACACGATGCCGGATGTGCTGCTGGCGGAACGGCTGTGCCGGGAGACGGGGTATGCAAAAGTTTTCTTTGGCAATTCCGGGGCAGAGGCAAATGAAGGTGCTATCAAGGTTGCGAGGAAATATGGCCGGGAAAAGAAAGGGGAACGCTGCAATCAGATCATTACCCTTAAAAATTCTTTCCATGGAAGGACTGTCACTACACTGGCGGCAACGGGGCAGGATTCTTTCCATCAGCATTTCTTTCCATTTACGGAGGGATTTCGGTATGTGGAGGCAGGCAACAGACAGCAGCTACAGGAGGCCGTTGATAATTCCGTATGCGGGATCATGGTTGAGCTTGTGCAGGGTGAGGGCGGCGTGACGGCCATAGATAAAAGCTATGCAAAGTATGTGGAAGAAGTCTGTATAGAAAATGGTATTTTGTTTCTTGTAGACGAAGTGCAGACCGGTATCGGAAGAACGGGTACGTTTCTATGCTGTGAGCAGTATCATATCCGTCCCAATATTATTACACTTGCAAAAGGTCTGGGCGGAGGACTTCCGATTGGTGCAGTCCTTATGGATGATGTGGCCGGGAAGGTTCTTGGGCCGGGGCAGCACGGCTCTACCTTTGGAGGAAATCCGGTTGTCTGTGCAGGCGGGATTGAGGTGCTGGATCAGATATGCAGGAAAGGATTTCTGTCTGATGTCTCTGCCAAGGCCGATTATTTATGTGAGCAGCTTCGGACGATGCCGGGAGTGACGGAAATATCCGGCATGGGACTTATGATTGGAGTATCGGTTGATGAAGGGCTGGATGCAAGGAAGGTTGCGGAGCGGTGTGCAAAAACCGGCTTGCTTATACTGACGGCAAAGAAAAAACTGAGAATCATGCCGCCCTTAAATATTACATTAGATGAAATTAACAAGGGTTTGAATATTTTAAGTAGATGCCTTTCAGAAATTTAGATAGATATGGAGGAGTTTTTCATGAGAGATGAAACAAAATGCCTGCACGCTGGTTATACACCTAAGAATACGGAGCCAAGGGTGGTGCCGATTGTGCAGAGTACGACTTATGTTTATGATTCCACGGAGGATGTGGCGGCGGTTTTTGATGACCCGATGAAGTCGCTGATCTATTCACGGTTTGGAAACCCTACGGTAATGGCGGTTGAGGACAAGATTGCGGAACTGGAGGGCGGAGTTGGAGCTATGTGTACCACATCTGGTCAGGCGGCTGTGCTGCTGTCACTGCTTAATATCTGTGCTGCAGGCGACAGCTTTATCAGCCTGACTGAAATATACGGCGGTTCCGTGAACCTGTTTTCTTATACGCTGAAAAGGCTGGGGATTGAATGCATTTATATTGACAAGAACGCATCGGATGAGGAGATCGATCAGGCATTTAAGCCAAACACGAAGGCGTTATTTGGGGAAACACTTGCAAATCCTGCGCTGACGGTTTTAGATATTGAGCGTTTTGCAGATATTGCACATCGCCATAAAGTGCCGTTGATTGTGGACAATACGTTTGCTACTCCGGTGCTGTGTAAGCCTTTTGAATATGGGGCGGACATTATTGTCCATTCCACGTCAAAATATATGGACGGTCATGCAGTGCAGATTGGAGGGGCGATTGTGGACAGCGGAAAGTTTGACTGGACGTGTGGGAAATTTCCGGGGCTGACGGAGCCGGATGAATCTTATCATGGCATTTCTTATACGGATACCTATGGAAAGAAAGCGTATATCGTTAAGGCGAGGATGCAGCTTATGAGGGATTTTGGTGTTTATCCGGCGGCACATTCCGCATTCCTTCTGAACCTTGGGCTGGAGACATTGGCAGTGCGGATGAAGCAGTATTGTGAAAATGCGCTGGCTGTTGCCAGGTATCTTGAAAAGTCAGGATATGTGGAACATGTGAATTATCCGGGACTGGAAAGGGATGAGAATTACAGTCTGGCAAAGAAATATCTGAAAGGGTGCAGCGGTGTTATTTCTTTTGTGATCAAGGGTGGGAAAGAAAATGCCATGAGGTTTATGAATACCCTGCAGCTTGCGTCCAATGAGGTTCATGTTGCGGATATCCGTACTTGTGTGTTGCATCCGGCCAGTGAGACGCACCGGCAGCTTACCGAGGAACAGCTGGAAGCAGCAGGGATTGACAGCGGGATGGTGCGGCTGTCTGTTGGCTTGGAACATGTAGAGGATATTATTGAGGATTTGGAAAGGGCGTTTTCCGGTCTGAAGATATGAGGGAAGTGAATGGGACTATGAAATATCAGATAGAAAAGGCGGTTGCCGATATTGGCGTAAAAGTGGTTTTTGGATCTGTTGAAGGTGTGGATAATACCGGGAGGAATCCTGAATGGGAGGCAGAACGTAAGGTAAGGCTGGAAAATTTACAGAAGCGCTTTGATGGATTGGATATTCATGGGGATGAAGTTTTTGAGGGATACCATATCCTGCATGACAAATCCGGCGTTAAGCGAAGAAAAAATATCCCATCCAGTGAAAATCTGATAAAAATGCTGTTGAAGCATGGGGATATGCCGTTTATCAATCAGGTAGTGGATATTTATAATGTGATCTCTATGGAGAGCAGGCTTTGTGTGGCGGCACATAATCTGGATAAGGTTGACGGAAATCTGACGGTTCGGTTTTCGGACGGTACGGAAAAGTATATTCCGCTGGGACAGGAACAGCCGGTTCCGATGAACCCGCATGAATACTGTTATTGTGATGATTCCAATGAGGTTTTATGTCGGCTGGAGATCCGGCAGGTCAATAAAACGAAGGTGGATGAAAATGTGAGGAATATTTTATATATCATTGAAGGGAATGAGGCGACAGAGGAAGATTTTCTATTAGAAGTTATGTGGAAGATTATAGATACCACAATGAAATATTGTGGAGGGAACGGGAAGATTTTTCGCCCCAATATAGTAGCAAGAAATCTAAAAGGCTAGATTATACGAGTTTGGTAGTAAGGGAGCAAATAATGAAAATCAGGGAAGCGGAATTAGCGGATTTGGATGAATTGATGAAATTCTATAATGTAATGTGCGAAATTTTAGGGGAGAAAAGCTTTTTGCCAGAAGGAAATAAAGGCGGATTTCCCTCCCAGAAAATGGTGGAGGATGCGATTCAACAGCATGACCAGTTTATCGGTAAGGAAGATGACCGGATCATGGCGGCTTATATCATGAATCATGAATGCGATCAGATATATGATACAGTGCAATGGCAGATAAAAGCGGATAGAAATGAAATAATGATACTTCATGCCCTGCGTGTCCTTCCAGAATATACGGGAAGAGGTAATTCCAAAAAACTTGTAGAGCATGCAATTCAGACGGCAAAAGCACGGAAACAAAAGGCGATTCGCCTGGATTGTATTGAAGGAAATGATGTTCCCCAGAAAATGTATATGTCTTTCGGTTTTCATTATATTGATACTGTTGAAATCACCTACGCGGATATAGGTGTTCCCAGGAAGTTTCTTGTTTTTGAATTATTGCTTTAAACTCTGCTTGAGAAGCAGAAATCCGGGGGAAATCAGACTGCTTGGAACGCCGGGATATGACGGTTTTTTATGAGGGCGTGCTATTTAAACCGTGCAGTGATGAAAAGCGTATTGGTTGTGGGGCATGATCGAAAATCTGCCCGCAAAAAGCCATTTGTTCGGAAAATCCATGCCAGACCAATGAGGAACGCTGTATCGCTTGCAGTGCCTGCATTATGGCTTGTTCGAAGGGGACAAGAGATTATCATAGTGAACTTTATGAGCAGGCTCGGGCGGATTTTGAATATGATTTTATCCAGGTGGAGGAAGGGTTGAGCGTAAGTGAGGATATTTTTAACCGGGGACTTTGTCTGCCGAGCGATATCAAGAATACGGAGGAAGATATGCAGCGCATTATACAGATTGTGCGGCGACAATTTGGAGTATAAAAGTAAAATGTTTACAGGAGGTAATTTCAATGCGGGATATTTATAATTTTTCTGCTGGCCCGGCGGTTTTGCCGGAGCCGGTTTTGCAGGAAGCAGCTGATGAAATGATGGATTATAAGGGAAGCGGTATGTCTGTTATGGAGATTAGCCACCGTTCTTCTCTGTTCCAGTCCATTATAGATGAAACGGAATATGATCTGCGGGCATTGATGAATATTCCGGACGATTATGAGGTATTGTTTCTGCAAGGCGGAACTTCCTTGCAGTTTGCTATGATACCGATGAATTTTATGAGAAATAAAAAAGCAGATTATATTCTGACGGGGTACTGGGCAAAAAAGGCTTATGAGGAAGCTAAATTGTATGGGAAGATCAATGTAGCGGCTTCTTCAGAAGGGGATAATTTTTCTTATATTCCAGATTGCAGGGATTTGGATATTCTGCCTGATTCTGATTATGTTTATATGTGCGAGAACAATACCATTTATGGCACAAAGTTTAAAACGTGTCCTGATAGTAAAGGGAAGGTACTGGTCAATGATGTGTCCTCTTGTTTTTTGTCTGAACCGATGAACGTGTCGGACTATGGGATGTTATTTGGAGGTATTCAGAAAAATCTGGGGCCTGCGGGGCTAGTGATTGCAATTATCTGCAAAGACCTGATTACGGAAAATGTCCTGCCATGGACTCCGACTATGCTTCGTTATAAGATCCATGCAGATAAGCGTTCTCTGTATAATACACCGCCAACCTATAATATCTACATTGTAGGAAAGGTAATCAAATGGATTCAGGCATTAGGCGGCCTGGAAAAAATGAAAGAGATCAATGAGAAAAAGGCTTCTGTTCTATATGATTATCTTGATAGGAGTAAGTTATTTGAGGGGGTGGCAAGGAGAGACAGTCGTTCTCTGATGAATGTGACATTTCGTGCAAAGTCAAATGAAATGAATGCAGAATTTATCAAGGCGGCAGGACAAAATGGGATTGTCAGCATCGGAGGACACCGTGCTATTGGTGGTATGCGGGCGAGTCTGTATAATGCGATGCCAATTGAAGGTGTAAAATATTTGGTGGATTTTATGGGGGATTTTGAGGAGAAGAAATTGTCGGGCTATTGATGGTCGTTTAAAAGCAAAAGTCAGGATAGATTATTTAAAAGGACAATCTGCCTTGTGTGGATTGTCCTTTTTTTTTTTGTTTTCATACCCCCTCAAAATGCCATTCAAATCTCCGTATGTTGAGGAGGTGGTCACATGGCAAATGAACATTCTGTTGCAGAAAGCGGCAAAACGATAGTGTCGATTAACGAAAAATATACGCTGACCATAAAAGAGGCATCAGAGTATTTCAACATCGGTGTGAAAAAGATGCGGCGTCTGGCGGAGGATAACCTGGGCCGGTTTGCGGTTTACAGCGGAAACCGCTATCTCATAATACGCACAAAATTTGAGAAATTTATCGAGGAATCTTCTGCGGTCTGATTTTTCTTTACTTGCCGTGAGTAGTTGACTTTTCAGGGCTTTAGAGTGATATATGTCATGACCTAAAAAGGTCGAAAAACCGGGAAAAGGAGGCCATGACATGAAGGAAACAAACCGGGTGGCAGGCAGCGGAAAGACCGTAATTCCGATTAGTGAAAAGTATATGCTGACTATAAAAGAGGCGTCAGAATATTTCAACATTGGGATCAAAAACATGAGAAAAATGGCGGAGCAGAACACTGGAGCCTATGCCATCTTTTTAGGAAACCGTTATCTGATCGTTCGTAAGAAATTTGAAGAATACATGGATTCATTGACTATGGGAGAGGAGGAAGAAACAGAATGAAGAAACCATCAGCCGAGCAGAAGGATATTCTGAATCAGGAGGAGGCAATTGTATATTTTGGACTCAGTAGGAGAAAGTTCTATAAACTTCTGAAAGAGGGGAAGAACACGCCCTTTATGGCAATGTACGGCAGCCGTAGGCTGATCATCCGTACCGAATTTGAAAAATATCTGGAAAAGCATCCAGAACTAAGGAGGCGGACATAAATGGCAAAAAGACCAGGCAACCGGCGTGATTCCAAGCACAGGGTTCTCCGCCGGGGAGAATCCATCCGTGCAGACGGGAAATACCAGTTTAAATATCATGTGAATGGGAAACCGCACTTTGTGTACAGTTGGCGGCTGGAGTCTACGGATAAACTTCCGTCCGGAAAGAAACCGTGCCTTTCCCTGCGGGAGTTGGAAAAGCAGATCGGTTACGATCTGGACACGCAGATGGACCCCGTTGGCAAGAATATAACGGTGGTAGAATTGGTGGAGCGCTACCTTAGAACCAAAACGGGAGTAAGGGATAGTACCCGCGCAGGCTACAGAACCGTGCAGCGCACATTAGAAAAAGAACCTTTCGGCGGAAAGAAAATATCTCAAGTAAAGGTATCCGATGCAAAGTTGTTTCTGATAAAGCTGCAGAGTGACGGCAAAGGATACAGTTCTATTCATTCAATCAGAGGTGTGTTACGACCTGCCTTCCAGATGGCGGTGGATGACGATGTTCTGCACAAGAACCCGTTTGGTTTTGAACTGGCTACGGTAATTGTCAACGACAGTGTAACAAGAGAGGCCATTACCAAAGAGCAGATGCGGAAGTTCCTGAAATTCATCCATGATGATAATGTTTACTGCAAGTATTATGAGGTGGCTTACATCCTGTTCCATACGGGGATGCGAATTTCGGAATTCTGTGGCCTGACGCTTAAGGATATTGATTTGGAGAACCGAATCATCAATATCGACCATCAGTTGCTCAGAACATCAGAAATGAAGTATGTGATTGAAGCCACAAAGACAAATGCCGGAACGAGGAAGCTGCCCATGACGGAAGATGTGTTTCGGTGCTTTCAGGCAATCATTGAGGATCGAGAAAAACCGAGATTTGAGAAGATGGTGGATGGGCATACGGGATTCCTTTTCACAGATAAGGACGGAATGCCCCTGGTGGCGATGCATTGGGAACACCGCTTTAATCACATGGTCAAGCGGTACAATGACATCTACCGGGTGCAGATTCCAAACATCACTCCCCACGTCTGCCGCCATACCTACTGCAGCAACATGGCGAAGTCAGGAATGAATCCAAAGACGCTCCAATACCTGATGGGGCATTCGGATATCGGCGTGACGCTGAATACCTACACGCATCTTGGATTGGAGGATGCTGCGGATGAATTGAAGCGGATGGAAGAACTGGCGTATGCAAGAAAAGAATTGGAGAAGGTCAAGGGAGAGAATCCGGTTTCGCAGAAAATGTTCCGGGCAATTTAATATAGAAAGAACACATGGCGCTCTGCTTCGGCAGGGCGTTTTTTCTGCATTCCCTACTCCCAAAATTCTGCGGTTTATGGTAGAATATTCGCAGTAGTAAAAGAAAGAATTTTAATATCTGCCATTTTGTAAAGGAAGTTAATAAAATATGGGATATGAATTTAAAGAGGCTGAAAAACCTAGCGATTGGCCTGCAAATGCACGTGAGGATATATTGGATGTTATATGTGATAAAGTTGAAGAATTTAGGAGAGAACCGTCATATAAAACACGAGAAGTATTACTGGCATTGCTATGTGAGCATGATTTAAACCAACATACTGGATATGGATGGGTAAGAGTGACGGAGTATGAAGTTGCTATTATAAATTATTTATATTTAGTGGGATCGATGTATCAGATAAACTCATTAAAGACTTATTTATACAACATAATAACAGAAACAACGAGACTAATAAAGATGACATCTTGGTGCAATCCGGTGTTGGGAATCAAAGACGAAGATTCTGCTCGAATTATGCCGTATGAGCAAGGACTTGAGCTTTCATTAAGGTTATATCATATTGCGTATCAGAAGTATACAATTGAAAAAAATGCTTCATTTGCGGAACAATTAGTTGAGGTTGTAACATCTGTATTAAATCTTAACACAACAGAAGAAGATATATCTTCTCTAGCCTATGCTTATTCGGCGATGTTGCATGATATAAGTAATATGCACGGAAGTAAAAAAGAAAGACTTTGGGAGTTCACACGTGAGGAACTTCGTATATTATTTGGTTTGGAAGCGAAATTGCTCAAAATGAATAATCAGTCACCGGTTGTACGTCCTACAAGGGGTGTTCTGATGATGCAGATTAGTAATTTTATATTAAAATCCAGACACAACTATAATGAAGATTATATTTGTAAATACCTTCCTAAAGAAGTGGCGAAAGCCAGCATAACAAACCATCAAATTTGGATGAAAAAAACAGAATTATTAAATGATGAAAGAGAGCAAAAAGTAATACCGGAGCTTTTTCAAGATACTTCTTGGATAAAATATGATTGGATAAAGAATATTGATTTTACGGCAACGAGAAACTATTATGTGTCTTGTTTTAGTAAAGCAGTGAACAGTAGTGAAATGCAAGATGGGTACGGAGATTGCTTATATGGATATAAAAATGACAGAATTGTGGATTTAATTGCTCCTATTGGAATAGCAAAATTAAAGAAAAAGGATGGAGCAGATAGTGATTTACCAGATACAATAGAACGACCTTATATTTCGCAAGTCATTACTTTCGATGTTATATATGATAAAGAAGAGGCAAAAAAAGAACTAGCTTATTTATTTGAAATTGTCGATATGTTTGAGATGGATGATTTGGATAAACGACAATTTTTGCAGGATATTCTCCAATATTGGATTTTATCTGTGAAGGATTATAAATGGCATGAAGAGAAAGAAAGACGGTATGTACTCTTCCTATATGATGATTATAACTATAAAGAAACTGAACTTGATGATACTTTTCTCAAAATAAAGACCTCTTTGTTTTTAACACCTGATTTTATAATTGGCAAAAACCCGGCCAGATGGGAAATAATGAGACAATTGGCTGCCAAAAGAAAGGCATTGTTTAGTAAGGAGTATTTGTTTTGTAAAGATTGTTTAATGCAGGATCATGATTCGGCAATTATGAAAATGCCTAAAGAATGTCCTGTATGTGGTTCGAAAAATTTAGAAATGGTTTATCATGAAGAGTAGTAAAACACCCCAATTCTTACTACGATTTTACTACGTTTCATGTCCTCAACTTGCCCCGTTTTGCCGCATTTTGCTTATTCTGTGACAAATTTAACAATCTTTAAGCAAAATTATAGTCGGCAAATCGCGGCAAAACAGGGCAGAATACGGCATTTTAGGAGGATTTTTGTTTATGATAAAAGTATTATTCGTTTGCCACGGCACTCTTTGAAAGCTTCTCCCAAAAGTCAGTAAAATCAAGGTCCGGAAGGCATAGGCAGCTGAAAAATAACCCGAAAATAACCCACGGGATTTTGTGTAGGTATTACATGTAAATATAGATGATGTTTGGGACGCAACATGATAGAAAAGCTGTAAGATTTTGAAAAGAGAAATCTTATGGCTTTTTTGCATGTTTAGTATTACAAATACAGTTTTGTATAGATTGAAAAATTCACGTTTTCGTGATACTCTATTCCTATATCTGTTGACAAAATAATGGAGGGATGACATGGCGGTCAGTTACAAAAAATTATTCCATTTACTGATAGAAAAAAATATGACGAATGCACAGTTGCAGCAGGAGGCTGGCTTCTCCGCAAATATCATCACACGGCTGAAACGTAATGGGTATATTTCCCTCGAAAGCGTAGAGAATATATGCCGTGTTCTGAACTGTGACGTTGACGATATTCTGGAATTTGTACCAGAGGATAACGGAGGAAAAGAGAATGGTTGATACCAAAAAGGAACAGGAACGTGATGAACTGCACCGTGCAATATGGGCGATTGCAGATGAATTGCGTGGAGCAGTTGATGGTTGGGACTTCAAAAATTATGTTCTTGGCACAATGTTCTATCGTTATATTTCCGAAAACCTGTGTAATTACATAAACAGCGGTGAGATTGATGCGGGCAATACGGATTTTGATTTTGCAAAAATGACGGATGAGGATGCAGAAGAAGCAAGAGAAGGACTGGTAGAGGAAAAAGGATTTTTTATCCTTCCGAGTGAACTTTTCTGTAATGTCCGTGCCAATGCTGCGAATGATGAAAACTTAAATGAAACACTGGAGCGTGTGTTCCGACATATCGAGGAATCAGCGAAGGGCAGTGAGGCAGAGAGCGACTTTGCCGGACTGTTCGATGACTATGATGTAAACAGCAATAAACTGGGTTCTACAGTTGCAAAGCGTAATGAAAAACTTGTAAAACTGCTGAATGGCGTAGGCGAAATGAATTTGGGAGATGTGAAAGACCATTCCATTGATGCCTTTGGTGATGCGTATGAGTACCTTATGACTATGTATGCATCGAATGCCGGAAAATCTGGTGGAGAGTTCTTTACTCCGGCAGATGTATCCGAATTACTCACACGTCTTGGAACTGTAGGGAAAACAGAAATCAATAAAGTATATGATCCGGCTTGTGGTTCAGGTTCATTGCTTCTGAAGGCTGAGAAAATTCTTGGCAAGGATGCTATCCGTAATGGCTTTTATGGGCAGGAGATCAATATCACAACCTATAATTTGTGCCGTATTAATATGTTTCTGCATGATGTAGGATTTGATAAATTTGATATAGCCTGTGAAGATACCTTACTTAGTCCGCAACATTGGGATGATGAGCCATTTGAGTTGATTGTGTCTAATCCACCTTATTCCATTAAATGGGCAGGAAATGATAATCCTCTGCTTATTAACGATCCACGATTTGCTCCGGCAGGAGTTCTGGCTCCGAAGAGTAAGGCTGATATGGCATTTATCATGCACAGTTTGTCATGGCTTGCGCCTAATGGAACAGCTGCCATTGTATGCTTTCCGGGAATTATGTATCGTGGTGGTGCAGAACAGAAAATCCGTAAATATCTGGTAGACAACAATTATGTGGATTGCATTATTCAGTTGCCAAGTAATCTGTTCTTCGGTACTTCGATTGCAACCTGTATTATGGTAATGAAAAAGAACAAGACAGACAACAAGACCCTGTTTATTGATGCCACAAGCGAGTGTGTGAAGGTTACTAACAATAATAAACTGACCCCAGAGAATATTGATCGTATTGTGGATGTGTTTGCCAAGCGTGAAGAAGTGGAGCATTTTGCACATCTGGCAAGCTATGAAGAAGTATCTGGTAATGATTATAATTTGTCTGTATCCACTTATGTTGAAGCCGAAGATACCAGAGAGAAAATTGACATCGTGAAGCTGAATGCAGAAATAAAAGAAATTGTTGCTCGTGAGCAAGTGCTTCGTGATGAGATTGATAAGATCATCGCAGAAATCGAGGTGAACTCATGAGTACAAAAGAATTAAAAGTGTCTTTTAATGCCCCGTTAAATGAACTTGACACGGAAGTGCAGACATATGGATGCAGAGCAAATAACCCAGATATATGTGCTAATAATTCCATTACAAATATTTGTGCTTTTACATCTGAAGATGGTATTTGTAGAAAGCCGTCTCGTGCATGGAAAAAACAATATCATAAATTAAGTGGAGGGCAGAAAAATGAGTAAAATTGATGATTTGATTCAAGAATTCTGTCCTGACGGAGTTGAATATAAACCAATAAAAAAATTGGCAGAAGTTGGAACTGGAAGCAGTAATGGCAATGAAGCACAGGAAGATGGAAAGTATCCATTTTTTATACGTTCACAAACAGTGAAAAGAAAAAACGAATGGGAATATGATGAAGAAGCAATTATTATACCTGGAGAAGGTGGGATTGGAGAAATATACCATTATGTGAATGGCAAATATGCTATTCATCAAAGGGTGTATCGTATACATTTTACTGATAATTCAGTCGATGTTAAGTTCGCTTATCATTATTTTCGCGCCTTTTTTAAGAACTTTATTATGCGTAAGGCTGTAAGTGCGACCGTGAAATCTATAAGAAAGCCTATGATAGAGGAGTTTATGCTCCCTGTACCTCCTCTGGAGGTACAACGTAAAATAGTCCATATTTTGGACTCTTTCACGTTACTTACAGCCGAGCTTACAGCCGAGCTTACAGCTCGGAAAAAACAGTATAGTTTTTACAGAGACACTTTAATACAAAAAGAGTGTAAATCTGAAAAAGTTAAGCTGAATACTGTTTGTGAAATTTATGACGGAACACATCAAACACCAAAATATACTAACGGTGGAATACCATTTGTGAGTGTAGAAAACATTGATGATTTGTATGGAACACAAAAATTCATTTCGACAGAAGCTTATGCGAAATATAAAATTAAACCCCGCATAGGTGATGTTTTTATGACAAGGATTACTGCAGGGATTATTGGAAAATGTACAGTAGTAGAGCGAAATGATGATTTAGCTTATTATGTTTCGCTGGCATTGTTGCGTCCAAATGCAGACATTCTTGATAGCAAATATTTGAAGTATTATTTGGAAAGTGGTTGGGGCAGAAGAGAATTAAGTAAATGGATATTGTGGGATGCAACACCTACAAAAATAAATAAGGATGATATTGGAAGAGTGCTTATTTCTGTTCCACCGCTTGATACGCAAAAAAGGTTGGTACAGGTAATCGAACATTTTGATGTTATTTGTACGGACTTGAATATTGGCTTGCCAGCCGAAATCGAAGCACGCCAGAAGCAATATGAATATTATCGAGATTTGCTCTTGACATTTGCTGAAACGGGCAGCACGCTCATGACAGACAGACAGACAGACAGACAGACAGACAGACAGACAGAGCTGAGCACAATTAAGCTCATTCAATATGTGTTTGGTTATGTTACGCTGCCAATGGGAAGTTTATTTGATTTCCGTAATGGACTGAGCAAGGGAAAGGATTTCTTTGGTTCAGGTATTCCTTTTATCCGATATACGGATGTTTATAATAACAGATTTCTTAAGGGAGAGGATATTACCGCACTGGTTGAATGCACTCCTGCAGAAATTGAAAAGTTGGGAGTTCACCGTGGAGATGTGTTTTTTACCAGAACGTCAGAGACAGCAGAAGATGTTGGTTGGTCATCGGTAATGCTTGATGATATTGGCGATTGTGTATTTAATGGATTTACGATTAAGGCAACTCCAAAAACAAATTATTTGTTGCCGGAATATTGTGCATTTTGCTTTGCTACGGAAGATTTCAGGAAGTATGTTACAAGCCATTGTGCATTTACAACCAGAGCATCCTTAACGGGAAAAACGATTGCAGAATATCAGCTTGTTATTCCGAGTATAGAAAAACAGCAGGAGATTGTAAATGTGTTGAATAAATTTCATAGCCTTTGCAATGACCTGTCCGCAGGACTTCCAGCAGAAATCGAAGCACGTCAGGAGCAATATGAATATTACAGGGATAAGCTGTTATCCTTTAAAGAATTACCAAAGTAAGGAGGCGAGAGTGTGCCGTACTTTAATATTATAGCGGAGACATCGGAGAATACCGTTGTCACAGAATATGAGCCAGTCAAGAAACGTTCTGATAGTTACCAGAGCGAAGCAGAACTGGAACAGGAGTTTATCCGTCTGCTCTGTGAACAGGGATATGAATATCTGCCTATTCACACGGAGAAAGACCTGATTGCCAATCTCCGTAAAAAATTAGAGGAACTGAATAACTATCAGTTTTCAGACACAGAATGGGATGATTTCTTCAAAAATGCCGTTGCTAATCCCAATGAGCATATCGTGGAAAAGACCCGGAAGATACAGGAGGATAATGTACAAGTCTTGACCCGTGATGACGGTTCTTCCAAGAATATTACACTCATAGATAAAAAGAATATCCATAATAACAGGCTGCAGGTCATCAATCAATATGTGGTTGGCACAGAGAATGGTGCGAAGCATGACAATCGCTATGATGTTACAGTATTGGTAAACGGTCTGCCTCTTGTGCATATTGAACTGAAACGCAGAGGTGTTGCCATCCGTGAGGCTTTCAACCAGATTAACCGCTACCAGAGGGATTCCTTCTGGGCAGGATGCGGACTGTATGAGTACATTCAGATTTTTGTCATTTCCAATGGTACAAATACAAAGTATTATTCTAACAGCACCAGACGGAATGCGGAAAAGGAGCATGAGAAACGGGGAGCAAGTAAGACCAAGACCAGTAACAGTTTTGAGTTTACTTGTTTCTGGGCAGATGCCAATAACCGTGTAATTCCTGATCTGATTGATTTTACAAAGACTTTTTTTGCAAAGCATACGATTCTGAATATCCTTACGAAATACTGTATTTTTACATCAGAAGATATGCTGATGGTCATGCGTCCATACCAGATTACGGCTACGGAGCGAATTCTCAATCGTATTGAAATTGCTAATAATTATAAGAAGTACGGCAGTGTTGAGGGTGGTGGTTATATCTGGCATACTACAGGTTCCGGCAAGACGCTGACTTCGTTCAAGACGGCAAGACTGGCATCAAAGTTGCCTTATATTGACAAGGTGCTGTTTGTAGTTGACCGAAAGGATCTGGACTACCAGACCATGAAAGAATATGATCGTTTTGAAAAAGGGGCAGCCAACAGCAACACCTCGACTGCTATATTAAAACGGCAGTTGGAAGATCCGGACGCACACATCATTATAACTACAATCCAGAAACTGGCTACCTTTATAAAAAAGAATCCGGGGCATGAAGTGTATACGAAACATATCGTTATTATTTTCGATGAGTGCCACCGTAGTCAGTTTGGGGATATGCACACTGCGATTGTAAAGAATTTCAAGAAATATCATCTGTTTGGATTTACAGGAACACCGATTTTCTCTGTTAATTCCGGCAGAGCCAAGAATCCAGAGTTCTTTACTACAGGTCAGACTTTTGGAGATCAGCTCCACAGTTATACGATTGTGGATGCTATTAATGATAAAAATGTTCTTCCATTCCGGGTGGATTATATTAAAACGGTGGATGTGGAGGAAGAAATCACAGATGAGATGGTCTGGGACATCAACCGTGAAAAGGTTATGATGGCTCCTGAACGTATTCGAATTGTAACACAGTACATACTGGAACATTTTGACCAGAAGACTTATCGTGGGGATAAAACATATATATATAATACGCTGACTAATATTGCAGAAGTGGCTTCTGCTAAACGGGATGAGGTAGAGGAAATCAAGCAGAAACAGCGTATCAGTGGTTTTAATTCCATTTTTGCAGTATCAAGCGTTCCGATGGCAAAACTGTATTATCAGGAATTTAAGAAGCAGATGGCAGCAGACCCGACCAAGAAGCTTCGAGTTGCAACCATTTTCAGTTATGGTGCAAATGAGGAAGAATCAGATGGTATTCTGGATGAAGAAAATTCAGAGGATACCTCTGCCCTTGATCAGCCATCCAGAGAATTTCTGGAAGAAGCTATTGACGATTATAATAAAATGTTCCATACGAATTACGATACCTCAAGTGATAAATTCCAAAATTACTATAAAGATGTGTCGCTTCGTATGAAAAACAAGGAGCTGGATATTCTGATCGTAGTAAATATGTTCCTTACAGGTTTTGATGCCACAACTATGAATACGTTGTGGGTAGACAAGAATTTGAAAATGCACGGATTGATACAGGCATTTTCCCGTACCAACCGTATTCTGAATTCTATCAAGACCTTTGGAAATATTGTATGTTTCCGAAATCTGCAAAAGCGTGTGGATAGTGCTATTTCCCTGTTTGGAGACAAGAATGCCGGAGGAATTGTTCTATTGCAGAGCTTTAAGGATTATTATTACGGATATGAATCTGTAGATGGCAAGTCAATGCCAGGATATGTGGATATGGTGGAAGATTTGAACAATAAGTTTCCTCTGTCAGACCCACAGATTGTCAGAGAGCAGAATCAGAAGGATTTTATTGCTTTGTTTGGTGCGATTCTTCGTATGAGAAATCTCCTGCTTTCCTTTGACGAGTTCAAGGGGAATGAGCTGATTTCCGAACGTGATTTACAGGATTATCTTGGTCGTTATCAGGACTTACGTGATGAGTGGAAACGCAAGCGTCAGGAAAGTACGGATATTACAGATGATGTAGTATTTGAGATTGAACTGATCCGGCAAATAGAAATTAACATCGATTATATTCTCATGCTCGTAAAGAAGTACCATGATACCCATTGCGAAGACAAGGAAGTTCTGATTACCATTAATAAGGCGATTGATGCCAGCCCGGAACTGCGTAGCAAGAAACAGCTTATTGAAACTTTTATTGCAGGAATCAACGATGTGGATGATGTCATGAATGAATGGCACGAGTTTGTGGTGGAACAGCGTGACCATGACCTTAATGCGATTATCACAGAAGAAAAGCTAAAACCAGAAGATACACGGAAGTTTATGGAAAATGCGTTCCGTGACGGAGAAATAAAAACAGCCGGAACGGATATAGATAAACTTATGCCACCGATTTCACGATTTGGCGGTGGTGGCAGAGCCAAGAAGAAACAAGGTGTCATTGACAAACTGAAGTCTTTCTTTGAAAAGTATTTTGGTATCGGTGGTTCGTCTACATTTACTGAGCCAGAGCATAAGAAAGTGAAGTATAGTCTTGATGAGCAGAATACATTGTCTATGGTTGCGGAATCTAAAATGCCATATGGAAATGAATAAAATGTAGGGAGAGTGTGTTTGCAATGAGTAAAGGAGTAATTTACATACTGACTAATCCATCATTCCCTGATTATGTGAAAATAGGATATGCAAAAGATTTAGAAAAGAGAATGAAGCAACTAAATCGAAGTGAAACTATTCCATTTGCATTTCGTGCATATGCTGTATATGAAGTGGAATCAAATCTGACAGATCTTGTTTTGCATGATTTGATTGATAAATTGAATCCAGATTTAAGATCAATAGAAAATTTTGATGGAAAAGAGAGAAAAAGAGAATTTTATGCCATGAGCCCGGAAGATGCCTATGACTTACTAGACAGTATTGCAAAAATCAGTGGAACAGAAGAACGATTGAAGAAAATGGCACCAGAGGGACATGAAATTTTGGATGAGGAAACAGCTGCAGAAGTCGCAAAAGAAAGTAGGCGTGGACCATTCAGATTTAGTAAATATGGCATTCCTCAGAATGCTGAATTGGTTTTTATTAATGATGCATCGGTGGTTGTGAAGGTCATTGACGATAGGCATATTGCTTATAAAGGAGTTACGACATCTTTATCAGCATTAGCACAGCAGTTGTTGGAATATGATTATCAGGTACAGGGAACTGCATATTTTAGCTATCAGGGGGAAAAACTAACAGATCTTAGAGAACGAATGGAAAGCAAGAAATAACACGTTGATTGCAGAAAGTTGGTGGAAAGCTTGGATATAAAACAATTAATCGGTGAAGCAACTGAATATGATAAAAAGCTAACTTTGGAAGCGAAGAAACCAAAGAGTTGGTGTAAAAGCGTAAGTGCTTTTGCAAATACACTTGGTGGAGCATTAATCTTTGGAATAGCCGACAATGATGAAATTGTAGGACTTGAGAATCCGAATAGTGATGCTGAAAAAATAAGTGAAATCATTAAGACAAGGATGAATCCAATTCCAGAATTTCGTCTTCGATTTGAACAGGTCGAAGATGGAAAAGTATTAATTATACTGGATATTTTTAAAGGTGAAGAGACACCGTACTATTATTCGGGTGATGGTGTGCTGGAAGCATATGTCCGTGTTGGAAACGAGAGTGTGAAAGCGACATCAACGGAATTGAAAAGACTGGTATTGCGCGGTAGAAATACATCTTATGATTCACAGATTTCTACGTATAAAGTGGAAGATTTTGCCTTTTCCAAACTCCGGGAAAGATATAAAAAATGGACAGGAAATAGTTTTGATGAGAAGGATCTTGTATCATTTGGTCTGGCGAATGAGCAAGGATATCTAACAAATGCCGGAGCCTTGGTTGCAGATGAAAGCCCTATCCGATGGTCAAGACTGTTTTGTACCCGGTGGAATGGACTAAACAAAAGTGGTGGTACAATAGATGCATTTGACGATGCAGAATATTCTGGAAGTGTATTGTCCTTGATTGATAATGGAGAAGCATTTATTAAGAGAAATGCGAAATTAATGTGGCGCAAGACTGCTAATTCTAGAGAAGAAATGCCGGAATATGTAGAACGTAGTTATCATGAAGCATTGGTTAATGCATTGGCGCATAGAGATTATCTTGTGAATGGCAGTGAAGTGCATATTGATATTTACGATGATCGTATGGAAATTTATTCGCCGGGAGGCATGCCAGACGGTTCCATTATTCAGGACAGAGATCCGCTTACTGTTCCGTCAACGAGAAGAAACCCGGTTTTGGCAGATATATTTAATCGGCTAGGATATATGGAACGTAAAGGTAGTGGATTCGGAAAGATTATCGGTGGCTATGAATTTCAGATTAATTATGATGAAAGTAAAAAGCCGTCTTTTAGATCAGATCGGTACCAGTTTACAGTTGTGATGCCAAATTTAAATTACAATGTCCCTCAGGATGTCCCTCGGAATGTCCCTCGGAATGTCCCTCAGAAAAAAGAGACCAATCCGTTGGAAATCCAAATATTGAATATGATAAAAAAGGACAATAAAATCAGTACAGAAAAAATGGCAATGACGTTAGGAATAAGTTCCAAGACTGTAAAACGTCACATCAAAGATATAGGTATTGTTCGATTTGTTGGTCGTGGTTCCAATGGGCACTGGGAAATAATTGATGATTAGAAATACAATTTAATATCATGCATAGCAAAGCTATAAGATTTCAAAAATGGACTCTTATAGCTATTTTTTTGTGCAAAAATAAAAAATTATTCTCCAACACCCTGTAAAAACACCGTTCTTCTTTTGTATATGTGAGAGACAAAAACAAAAAAATAAAATTTTTTGCATTTGCCCACTGTATTTTACCCTCTGAGCGTTTCGTTATATGAGGGCGTAAAAAAGAAAGTCTGATGCAGTGGCAAAGAAATTGTTTTCATGCTCTCGATTGAATTCAGGCCTGATTCATATGGAACAAGTAAATCAGAACAAAAAAGGAGGAAGATGCGATGAACAAAGTGATTTTAATGGGACGGCTTACAAAAGCTCCGGAGATTAAATATTTGCAGGATGATAACAAAACTGCAATGGCGAGATATACGTTAGCGGTTGACCGAAGATATGGAAAAGACCGGGAAAGGAAAGCAGATTTTATTTCCTGCGTGACGTTCGGAAAGAATGCAGAATTTGCAGAAAGCTATTTGAAAAAAGGAACCAAGATCGTCATCAGCGGAAATATCCGCACGGGGAGTTATACGGACAGCGAAGGAGTGAAAAGATACATCAGCAATGTTGTTGTGGAAGAACATTTTTTTGCTGAAAGCAAGAAAGCATCCGATACAGATTTCAAAGATGAGAAAGATGGATTTATGAGTGTACCGGAAAATGAGGAGCTGCCGTTTGAGTAGACAGATCTCTGAAGCTTAAGCGGAAGAGCGCACTTATATACTTTAGCAAGTATGTGCGTCCTCCGGAAGGGTACTTCTTTCTGGAAGCTATTCCAAAAGAAGTTTTCGGATTGCATCCGGTGAAGGGGGTATCCCTTCCGGCATAGATGCCTAACCCATAAAAAGAAACATGAAAAGAGAAATAACAGGAGGAAGTTGATTATGGCAAAAAAAGAAAATTTTCAGGAATATGTAACACGTACACAAAATGAAATCGCAGGGATTGAATCGAAAATCGAAGCGGAAGAATTGAAAAAACTGCAATTAGAACACAAGATGCAGCGATTGCAGAATGTTACAGAATATAAGGTGAATAAATCGAAAAAAGCGAGAGTGAGTCGCCTGATTACAAGGGGAGCTGCGATTGAATGTATTTGCAAAGATGTGGAATTGCTTGATAAAGCAGAGTTCTTTCTTCTGGCAGAAAAGATTTTCTCGGATCCGGTTCTTTGTGATGAGATTGCAAAAATGGTTGTTGGAAGAAGAGATCGTATAGAAGCAGGAGAAGCAGAACTTCAAAGCACCATTGAAAACTTAAAAGAAGCTGGATATTGGAAGTCCAGCAGAAAGGAGTAGGAGATGGCAAGCTATCATTTTCATTTAACACAGGTGAAGAGAAGCAGAGGACAGTCCGTGATTGCTCAGGCTGCATATCGCGCAGGAGAAAAGCTTTACAGTACCTACTATGGAGAATCCAGTGATTTTACAAGAAAACGTGGCGTGGTCATGGCAGAAATTTGTCTGCCGGACCATGCACCCAGGGAATATGCTGACAGGGAAACTTTGTGGAATGCGTTGGAATGGGCAGAGTCCGGAAGAAAAGCACAGCTGGCTCACAGCTTTGATATTACGCTCATGAACGAGTTTTCCATGGAAGAAAACATTGAAATGGCACGAGCATTTGTCCAGGAAGAACTGGTGTCCAGAGGCATGATTGCCGATTTTGCAATTCATGATCCAGTGCGGCCGAAAGGTGCAGAACCTAATCCACATATCCACATCTTAGTTCCGATCCGTCCTCTGAAGGAAGATGGAACCTGGGGGATAAAAGAAAAGAAGATATCGGTGATGGATGAGCAGGGGAATCCGGTTTTGGATAAAAATGGAAAACAGGCATACCGTGCAGTATCCACAACCGGATGGAGTAGCAAGGAGATGCTGATCTATCTGCGAAAAAACTGGGAAAATCGGTGCAATGAAAAGTTTAAAGAAAAAGGATTATCTGTTCGGGTCGATGCACGTTCTTTCAAAGAACGGGGAATTGACCGAATCCCGATGATTCATGAAGGACCACATGTACGCGCAATGGAAGCAAAAGGAATCCGGACTGCATTAGGAAATCTGAACCGGCTGATCAGTCAGTTTAATCAGATAGGTATGGAAATCACAGTGCTGAAATCTTGGATATCAGAAAAAATATATGAACTGAAAAGGCAGATGCATTATGTGCAGAAGCCAACGCTGGCCGGGTATTTGCAGCAATATTATAACGAGAGAAACCGAGTGGCAAGAACCTATCAATATGGAAGTCAGAAAGCAATGAATACAAATCTGAAACAGCTTGCAGAGACGATTGCATTTTTGTCAGATGAAAATATTGATACACCAGAAGAACTGGAACAGCGGATTCAGGAACTGAGCAGCCGAGGGCATGATTTGCAATACGATCTTGATGAGGCGGACAGTTTGATTCAGGAGATGAAGAAGTTGATAAAGGCATGGGATGATTATGAGACATTTCGACCGGTTTATGAAGAGTATAAAAACAAATTTTTCGGCAAGGAAAAATTTAAAAAGGAGCATGCAAAAGAACTGAATCGGTACCACAGAGGGAAAAGAATCGTCATGGGAAACAGGAATGCAGAAGGAAAAGTGCCGGTTTCCAATTGGAAAAAGTATCTGAAAAATGCAACGGAGGAGAAAGAAACTTTAGAAGCGGAGAAAAAGGAAGTTCTGGAAAAGCTTCGGCCATTGCAGAAAGTACAAAGATCCGTTGATCTGGTAATGATGGAGATAGAAGATCAGCCAGATCCAGAGAATTTGCTTGCAGAAGAAAAAACAGCATGCAGAGATCAGATTCAAAAGAAAGATAGAGTAAAGAAAAAATCATATGGAGTGGAATTATAGGAGGAACAGAAAATGCCAAGATATACAGAAGAACAGATAGCAAGAGCAAATGAAACAGATCTGGTTTCTTTTCTGAGGGCCAGAGGGGAAAAACTGAAGAGATCAGGAAAAGAATATCGATGGATGAAGCATGACAGTCTGACAGTCGATCATAATGAGTGGTATCGCTTTAGCGGAAGTAAAGGAGGACATCCCATTGATTTTTTAATGGAATTTTATAATATGTCATTTCCGGAAGCTGTAAAATCATTAATCAATGAATCACCTGGCGAAGATAAACAGGAAGTCAAGAAAATGGAACAGGAGGATGCAGGCAGCCATGAAGGCTGCCCCATCCCCTCAGAAAAAGCGAAATTGCAACTTCCAAAAGTATATGAAAACAATGAAAGAGTAAGGGAGTATCTGACAAAGGAAAGAAAGATCTCTGAAAAGATTATTGACCAGATGTTTGCAGAAGGGAAAATTTACGAAGATGCGGTAAAGCACAACGTGATATTTATTGGTTGCGATCCGAAAGGAACAGTTCGTTATGCAGGCATAAGAGGAACGAAAGAAAAATACCGGGGAGATGCACCGGGATCGGAAAAGGCATATGGATTTAGCCACACGGGTACAGATGATACGTTATTTGTCTTTGAAGCACCGATCGATCTGCTTTCTTTTCTGAGCGCCACAGGAGATGGATGGGAAACCCATCACTACATTTCATTGGGCGGAGTCAGCGAAAAAGCGTTGATGCAGTATCTTGCAGATCATAAAAATATCCGAAAGATTTTTCTTTGCCTGGATAATGATACTGCCGGGAATGCCGCTTGTGAGAAGCTTGCAGAAAAAATCCCTGACGATAAGATGGTGATGCGATTAAGACCAGTAAAGAAAGACTGGAATGAATGTCTGACAGCAGGAATTGATAGAAAAGATATGGCAGAGGAAATCCCTTTGAAGAAGAAACAAGTACAGGAAGAAAATCCAATCCCAGTCATAAAAATGTCAGACGTGGAAGAAAAAGTAGTGCAGTGGTTATGGTATCCATTTATCCCATTTGGAAAAGTAACTCTGATTCAGGGAAATCCGGGAAAAGGAAAAACATGGCTTGCAATGGCACTTTGTGCATATTGTACAGCAGGAAGAGAACTTCCAAATGCTCTTCCAATCGAGCCATTCAATGTCTTTTACCAAACCGCAGAGGACGGTGTCGGAGATACGATCAAGCCAAGACTTGCAAAATGTGGAGCAGATATGACGAGAGTCCGTTTTATCAATGAGGAAGAAAAGCAACTTTCCATGACAGATGAAAGGATTGAAAAGGCAATCAGGCAGAATAATGTAAGGCTGATGATCATGGATCCGATACAGGCCTATCTGGGAGCTAATGTGGATATGAACAGAGCCAATGAGATCCGGCCGTTGTTTCGCAATCTTAGTAATATAGCAGAACGTACAGGATGCGCCATTGTGTTGATTGGTCATTTGAACAAAGCATCAGGAGTGCAGAGCGATTATCGTACACTGGGATCTGTGGATATCGCTGCGGCGGTCAGAAGTATTTTATTTGTAGAAAAAGTTGAGAAAGAGAAAAGCCAGGATATCCGCGTGGTCTATCAGCAAAAGGATTCCTTGGCGAAAAAGGAAAATCCGGTAGCATTTTCTCTGAGCGATGACGGGCTTGTCTGGATGGGAGAATATGACATTTCCATTGATGATCTGCTTGCCGGAAATACCGGAACAAAGAAAGAGACGAAACTGGAAAAAGCCAAAAAGCTTATTCTTGAATTGCTGGGAAAACGGAAAATGATGTGCCTGGAAGAACTGGAAGCAGAGCTGCAGGCATATGAAATTTCGGCAAGAACTGGAAGAGATGCGAGAAAAGATTTAGAGAATCAGTTAATCTATGGATGGTATCAAAGCAGAAAGACAATTTCACTGAAAAAAGATTCTTAAGCAGTTACATTGGCAAAAAAGGCATTGGCAGTGGCAATGCGTATAGAGCCACTTGCCTGCCGCCAATGTCAGAGGAACTTACATAAAAGAAAAATGATGCGAGAGGAGATGAGCAGATGAGTAATTATGAAATACCATACTGGAAGAAATATACATTATCTATTGAAGAAGCAGCGGCATATTTCCGTATTGGAGAAGGAAAGCTTCGCAAGTTAGTGAGCGAAAATCCAAATGCAGAATATCTGTTGTGGAACGGAAACCGCGTGCAGATTAAGAGAGAAAGATTTGAACGATTTGTAGATACACTTAGTGCAATATAAAAAACAAAGAAAAAAAAGAAGGAGGTGTTCGAGGTGGAGGTTACATGATATACTAACAATATCATGTTGCGTCCCCTTGGAGGTAGAATATGATTTCAAAGAGACGTGATGATAAAGGAAGAGTTCTTCAACAGGGAGAATGGCAGGAACCAAGTGGAAGATATCGTTATAAATACACAGATTCACTTGGAAAGCGAAAAATATTATATAGTTGGAGATTAACAGAATCGGATAAGATGCCGGAAGGAAGAAGAGCCGATGCTTCTCTGCGAGAGAAAGAGCGTAAAGTACAGTCTTTACAGATGCAGGGAATCACTGGTAGCAAGTTGACAGTGCTTGAACTGGTGGAAAGATATCTTTCATTAAAAACAGGAGTAAAGCACAATACATTAGCAAACTATAATTTTGTCGTAAATGTACTGAAAAAAGAAGAGTTTTCTCATAAGAAGGTGGATGACGTTAAGCTGTCTGATGCGAAGATATTTCTGATTAAGCTTCAGAGAGATGGACGAGGATACAGTTCAATTCATTCGATCAGAGGCGTGTTAAGACCGGCATTTCAGATGGCTGTAGATGATGATCTGATTCTTAAGAATCCATTTGGATTTGAACTTGGTACGATACTAGTCAATGACAGTCAGAAGAGAGAAGCAGTTTCCTTAGAGGACGAGACAAGATTCCTGGAATTTGTAAAGAATGATCCACACTATAACCGTTACTATGATGCATTTTATATTTTGTTTAAAACTGGGCTTAGAATTTCAGAGTTTTGTGGGCTTACCGTGCGAGATCTGGATTTCAAGAATGAAGTGATACGAATTGATCATCAATTGCAGAGAACCAGAGATATGAAGTATGAGATTGTATCCACAAAAACGACAAGCGGAACCAGATTACTGCCTATGGAAGAAGATGTGAAAGATGCATTCCTTCGTATTCTGAAGAATCGCAAAAAGACGAAGAAAGAGCCAACAGTGGATGGATATGGGGGATTTTTGTTCCTGGATAAGAATGGGAATCCAATGGTTGCACTTCACTGGGAAAAGTATATGCAGCATGCAAGAGAGAAGTACAACAAAGAACATTTGTTACAATTACCCTTGATTACCCCGCACATCTGCAGGCATTCATATTGTACAAATATGGCAAATTCCGGAATGAATCCAAAGACTCTGCAATATCTGATGGGACACTCAGATGTATCCGTGACGCTTAATATTTACACGCATACCGGCTATGACGATGCGAAGAAAGAACTTGCCAGGTTGAAAGAAGCAAAGAAAGAACTGGATAAAAACCGGTTTGTAACCCAAAAGCATGCACAAATAACTCCAGAAAGCCTTATTTCGTAAGGCTTTCTGGACACGAAAAATAACCCATTTATAACCAAAATGCCCGGAAAAACATGAGAAAATGCAAGAATTTATGAGAAAAAAAGCCGTTTTAGAAAAATGTATATAAATGCTGAAAAGCCAGTATTTACAAGGCTTTGAGAAGATATAAGGAGATAAAATGAGCAAGATAAAAGTGTTATTCATCTGCCACGGCAACATCTGCCGCAGCCCCATGGCAGAATTCGTATTCCGCGACATGGTTCAAAAAAGAAACCTAGGTGCTCAATTCCACATCGCTTCAGCTGCCACAAGCACTGAAGAACTTGGCAACCCCGTCCACCACGGAACCGTCAGGAAACTCAGAGAACACGGTATCAGCACCGAAGGCAAATATGCCGTACAACTCAGAAAAAAGGATTACCAGACCTACGATTACATCATCGGTATGGAATACCGCAATATCCGCAACATAGATAGAATCATCGGATCAGATTCGGAACATAAAGTATATAAACTTCTGGATTTTTCCGAGAACCCAAGGGACATTGCGGACCCGTGGTATACGGGCAATTTCGACCGTACTTATGACGATATTGTAGAAGGATGCGAGGGTTTCCTTGCCTATCTGATCAGCGAAGGAATCATATAGTGTGCTGACGCGTTGAAATCAAGATGATGGAGTCCTGTGGCAAATGGGATGCCAGAAGTGACCTATTGACAATCGGCGCAAATTATTATATTAAATAATAAGACAAAAGTGAAATTAATCCGGAGGAAGAGATATGTCAATGAAAATCAATCATGAGTTGCCGCTGCCAGACGTATTAAAGTCTGAGTATCCGCTTTCTGATAATGTCAAGAAAATAAAGCAAAAAAGAGATGCCGAGATTCGGGATATATTTACAGGAAAATCTGATAAATTCGTACTTCTTGTAGGTCCATGCTCGGCAGATAACGAAGAGTCTGTATGTGAGTATGTAAGACGGCTGAAAGAAGTCTCAGATAAAGTATCGGATAAGTTGATGATTATCCCTAGAGTCTATACTAATAAGCCGCGTACAACCGGAGACGGATATAAGGGAATGCTGCATCAGCCAGACCCGGAGAAAGCGCCGGATCTTCTGGCGGGAATTATTGCAATCCGCAAACTACATATTCGCGTTATGGAAGAGACGGGACTATCCACGGCGGATGAGATGTTATATCCGGAGAATAGAAGTTATCTGGATGACGTATTATCTTATGAAGCAGTTGGTGCGCGTTCGGTAGAGAATCAGCAGCATCGACTGACTGCAAGTGGAATGGATATTCCAGTGGGAATGAAGAATCCAACCAGTGGAGATCTGGCAGTCATGCTGAATTCCGTTACGGCGGCACAGCACCCACATCGCTTTATTTACCGTGGATGTGACGTGGAGACCAGCGGAAATGAACTGGCACATACGATCTTAAGAGGCGGTGTGGATAAATACGGTAAGAATATTCCGAACTACCATTATGAGGATCTTGCACGTCTTGCACAGATGTATGCAGCAAGGGATCTAAAGAATCCGGCTGTTATCGTGGATGTCAATCATTCGAATTCCAGCAAGATGCATAGAGAGCAGATTCGTATTGTCAGCGAAGTGCTTCACAGCAGGAAGTATAATCCTGAGTTGAAGAAACTGGTGAAGGGCGTTATGATCGAAAGTTACCTGGTGGAAGGCAGGCAGGATATCTGTGAGAATCTTGTGTATGGACAGTCGATTACCGATCCGTGTCTTGGATGGGAAGATACCAAGAGGCTGATCTACGATATTGCGGAGAAGTGTTAGGGTAGTAAGAGTAAAACTTGCAGAGTCCCTGCGAGTAAGTAGAACTGGTTATAAGATGTTCATGGGGCAATCCAATCAAGGGTTGCCCTTTTGGTTACTCAGGCATTCGAAGAGAACTGCAAGTGGCAGGTTCTGTAGGTGTATCTATCGGTGTATATGAATAAGGAAAGGTAATGATTATGTACTATTCAACAATATATATGTCTCCTGTGGGGCAGTTGACTCTGGCAAGCGATGGCAGCAGTCTGGTTGGTCTTTGGATTGAAGGACAGAAATATTTCGGGATGACAGTTGGGGAAGAGATGGTGATGAGGGATGATCTTCCTGTATTCACAGACGTGAAACACTGGCTGGATCGATATTTTCAAGGCAAGAAGCCATCAATATCAGAACTGCCTCTGACACCAATAGGCAGCGAGTTCCGCCAGACTATCTGGTCAATCCTCTGCGAGATTCCATATGGCAAGACCATCACCTACGGCGAACTTGCGAAAGAAGCCGCAAAGCGGCTGCACAAAGAGAAGATATCCGCGCAGGCAGCAGGCGGTGCGGTAGGGCATAATCCCATATCCATTATCATTCCCTGCCACCGAGTGGTCGGGACGAATGGCAGTCTGACGGGATATGCAGGTGGTCTTGATGTGAAAGTGTATTTGCTTGAGCATGAAAGAGTAGATATGTCAGGCATGTTTGTGCCAAAAAGGGACAGGGCAAATTGAAAAAGGGAC
>NZ_JBNPMC010000042.1:0-30530 GCF_050313795.1 Bariatricus sp. SGI.154 | reverse complement strand
AGAACACGAGTGCCCCGATTCCTTTCCCGATCGCCACTCCTAATATCAACCATTGTATCCCCCGCACCAATTTCACTCTGCGGATGAATATGGGAAAGACATTAAGCATCTCCGCAAGCGCCATCGCCCAGCATCCCACGAAAATTCCGCTAAACAGACCGAAAAAGGGAACAAGCCAGGTTCCATGTGGGATGGCGATATGATAGATAAAGATGATGTTCCCAATAATCCCTCCAAGTGCTACGCTGTCTTCATACAGAAGGATATGCTCGCCTGTATGAGTTCTGTCAGCAAAGTCGGAGATTACTCCAAGTCCGCTGATGAATGAGAACAGGCCACCTGCTACGATCATGCCTGCGCTAAGTCCGATGAGTGCCAGTAGAATTTGTGCTACCCACATCCAGTTCTTTCTCCTTTCTGGAATATGTTTCAATCAGAGTCGTCTGAATATCGTTCTCATACAGGCGCATCTCCACCTCCATCGGCGTTGGGTCTACCGACAATTTCTTCTTGCCGAAATGATTAAAGAACGTCAGGATTCCGATGACCAGTCCGATACAATAGGTTAATTCCAGTATGGTAAATCCATCGGATTTCTGCCCCGTCATCAATTCGTAGATCTGACCAAACATCTTAGTGGCATCAACATCATTGTTAAATGCCATAATAGAGAATGCGGCTCCTATAAAACTGATGACAACCACGCCAACCATCTTCGCCACATGCAAGGCTCCGCCCGCCGACTGCTGTTCCTCGTACGTCACAATAAAATCAGTCTCTCCCATATTCTCCACATTTATATTGGGATATTTTTCATGAATACACGCGATTACTTTTAATATGGAAACTGCGGTTCGATTCTGGTGTTTGTTATCTGTGTGATGGAATTTTAACAACTTCAGCGTATTTAACTTGGGAACTACAGATGGATTCGAGCATTCCATCTTCACTACATCCCCTAGCATAACCTCTGGTTTTGTCACCTCAACATCCCTATCCGCCTTAATATAGACCGTATCACCATTTGCTGCCATGCCTATCCCCTGCCTTCCAGTCCATCTTGAAGTTCATCCAGTATGCCGGCACATGTTAGCAGACCAGCCTCATCCGGCACTATCTTCTCATTCCTGACCAGTGTACCTTCACTTACACTGCCCTTCCCCTTTATATCGTTAAAATAATAGATTACGCCGAATATAATCGCCACTGCCACGACAAAAATCAGGCATACCCTGAGTTTTTTCCTTGCATCATCCATACTTTCCACCTTCTTTATTCCTTTTGCGGATTAGTATGGATGGTTTTCAGGAAAATATACATGGTATGCCTGCTATATTCGCTCTCGCAGATTTTTTAATATTTTCTTTTCCATCCTTGATACCTGAACCTGAGATATTCCAAGTTCTTCTCCCACCTGTGTCTGCGTCTGATTTGCAAAATACCGCAGGTAGATTAGCCTTCGCTCATCCTTATCCAGATAATTCAAAAGTTGTGTAAGAAGCATATGATTCAAGATCCTGTCTTCTTCCCCTTCCTTCTGAGGCAGCTTGTCCATCAGCCGAATCTCCTGACCTTCTTTTTGGTAAATTGGCTTATGCAGGGATTCAATGTCTCCACTGGCATCCAGCGCCATGGTCAGTTCTTCTCTGTCTACCCCCAGATGCTCTGCAATCTCTGTGATCGTCGGATCTCTTCCCCACTGCTCCTGAAGTTTCTCCTGGCAGAGATATGCCTTGTAAGCCAGTTCTTTTAGGGAACGGCTTACCTTGATCATACCATCATCTCTTAGAAAACGCTTGATCTCTCCTGAGATCATCGGCACGGCATACGTCGAGAACTTCACTTCATAAGACAGGTCGAACTTATCAATCGCTTTTAACAATCCGATATTCCCCACCTGGAATAAGTCCTCCGCCTCTACGCCCCGGTTATAGAATCGTTTCACAATACACCAGACAAGACCTGCATTTTCCTCTACCAATCGTGCTTTCGCTTCTTCATCCCCTTCGTGAGACTTCTGAATCAAAGCGATTGTGTGGTCCATAATCTACGTCCTTTTCCAATTGTTTTTTCCATCTTTACCGTTGTGCCCTCGCCCGGAGCGGATATCACTTCCAGGTGATCCATAAACGCCTCCATAAAAGAAAAACCCATTCCGGAACGATCCAGTTCCGGCTTCGTGGTAAAGAGCGGCTCCATAGCCTGACTGACATCTTCGATTCCTCTTCCCTCGTCCCGGATCTCAAGATAAAGCGTCTTTCCTTCCGTACGGCAGTGAATCCAGATGTTATGTACCTCATTCTCATATCCATGGATAATGGCATTGGTCACCGCCTCCGATACCGCCGTCTTCACATCCGACACTTCTTCTACCGTTGGATTCAGCGCCGTCATGAATGCCGCTACCGTTACCCGGGCAAATGACTCGTTAGATGAGCGGCTGTCAAAGATTAATTGCATCTCATTGGTATGTTCCATCTATTCTTCCTCCTCATATATCTGCATTATTTTGGTTACTCCTGACATGGTTAAGATCTTCTTCATTCTTTCATTCGCATGCACTGCACACACCCCTCCTCCCAGCATATAGATCCGCTTATAACGTCCCATAATCACGCCAATTCCTGAACTGTCCATAAAATTCGTGTCAGCAAAATCAAAGATCACATACCTGATATGGTTATGTTCTATCAGATGATCCGACTCCCTCCGAATCTCCTCTGCATTATGATGATCCAACTCATAAGGCAAAAACACAGTCAGACAATTCTCCTGTACCTGATATTTCATATTCTTCCTCCTTCTTCTTAATATTCTCTATCTTTTTTTAATAGAATGTGCAAAGCACATTCCCGCGCCGAGCACAGTCGCCTGCGACATTCTACCTCTTTGTGCGAGTGCGCATCCTCCCGGAGGGTTTTTGTATCATAGGGAACGAAGTTTCCTATGATACAAGAAAAGGATATGCAATCCTCTGCATATCCTTCTCTTTCGTAAATAACCTTATATGATGTTCTATTCTTCCTGCCCGCCCTCTCCATTCTGGGCATCCAATGCCTCCTGTGCTGCCTGCGCAGCCTCCGTATCCGGGTAAGCCTCTAATATCTTCTGATATTTCAGATTCGCCTGATCCTGCTCCCCACTCTTCTCATAAGACTGTGCCAGCAGAAGCATGGCTCCTCCGTCACTATATCCTTCATCCATCTTCATAACCTGCTCGAGATTACTGATCGCCGTCTCATAATTAGCAACCTCGTAATTCTTCTGGGATGTAGAGTACAGGTCCTCACACATTCTTGGGTACAACTCTGAAGTGATTCCATCAAAAGTCTCTCTTCCTACGGTTCCCAGTGAATCTGCATTTACCTGAAGCAACTGTTCCAGCATCGCCGAATCGCTCATGTCTTTTGCCTGATAGTGAGATGCAATGGACATTACGATCTCATAACTGCTCTGGGTTGACTCTGCCGTTGCCTGGGCATTCTGCGTCTCCTCACTGGTAGAGCGGTATTCTTCCAGTTCTTTCTTAAGCGCACTAATCTGCGCCGTCTGAGTAGCAATCTGATCGCTGAACTCTACCGTCTGCTTGTTCACTTTCTCCTGTCTTGTGGAATTAAGCGCCGGCATAATCAGGAACCACATAACAGCCACGCCTACCACAACACCCAATGCAATATTTACAACCGTATGCAACCCAGCATTATCTTTGTAACTGGAAGACACCGGCTGAATAATTGTCTCATTTCCGATATTATAAGTAACTGTGTGCTTCTCTTTCTTCTCATTCTCTTTTAATTTAGCCGTCCGCGCCTTGCGGATCTGGTTCAATTCATGCATATAGCGAAGCGTAATATCATCCGTCGTATCTAACTTATGAGCCGTACGGATGGACTGCCTTGCATTCCCATACTGCTCCGTATGCATATACAGAAGTGCCAGCAGCTGGTGTGCCTTCACATAATCAGGATGTGCCGCCACCGCCTTTTTCAATTGGATGATTGCAAGATCTTCGCCATTCTGATAGCAGTATCCCAGCGCCTGGTTATACCGCTTGATTGCCTGATTGATCATCTCCAGTTCTCCCGGAGTCTCCCGGATCTTCTGGATATAGTAATTGGCGATATTCTCATGAGATTGGAAATTCTTACTTAATACCCACTCTACAAGCGCCTCTACCACATCTCCTCGTCCATAATACACAAGTCCAAGCAGATTCCTGGCTGCAATATTCGCTCTATTATATTGTAAACTCTTCTTCAAAGACGTGATTGCGCCGGACAGATCCCGGATATTCGCTTTCTTCAATCCGTCATTATACCAGTACATGGACTGGTATGACAGTTTTGTTGTATAATCCATATACTACCCTCTTATGCCCCTTCATCTACTTAGTTTGTTCGATCATCTCTCGTAATATGTCTGTCATATCCGTGATGTCCTCCTGATAGACAGCATCTTCTATCTCTTCTACTTCCAGACTTGGCTGGAACTTCTTCAATTCTTCTTCAAAATTAAGCATGGTAACTGCCTCCTTCCAGTAGCTTTTTTACCATTCCCGCAAGGTACAGAGAACCGATACAATAGATCTCTCCATCTTCCCCGCACTCTGCCCGGGCTGCCTGAAGCGCATCTTCCAGATTCGCTTTACAGATAACCTTCGCATCCGTATATTTTTCAAATGCGCGTCCCAGATCCTGTACCGGAACCCGCCTCACATCTTCTATCTCTGTTACAATGTATGCATTTGCATTCAGGTTCCTGCACAGATATTCGATCATCCATTCATATTTCTTATCACTTACCGCCGAAAATACGATGACATATCTGCCACTTTCATCAGCCCCAAGCGCCTTCATGCTCTCTACAAATGCTTCGATTGCTCCAGGATTATGGGCGCCGTCTATCGTCAGATGTGGGGCAACCCTTTCCATTCTGCCTTCCCAGTGAAGGGACTTAAGAGCCTCCCTCCAGCGTTCTATATGAATCGTCTCATTTTCCAGAAGATATTCCGCTGCCTGGAGCGCAATCTCTGCGTTCATCGCCTGATAGCATCCGCAGATCGGCACTTGAAATATAACATCTTTATCATACGCATTCGCGTGTGAAAATGCAATATATTTCCAGTTAACTTCTCGGATTTCGAACGCATTTTTCGATATTTCTCTGCAGGGTGCCTCCAATTCCTGCGCCTTTTGACGAATTACCTCTGAGGCTTTCGGATTGCTTCCATCATAGAAAATCGGCACATTACGCTTGATAATTCCAGCCTTCTCACCAGCAATCTGCTCAATCGTATCTCCCAGGATATCCGTGTGATCCAGGCTGATGGAGGTAATGATCGTAAGCGCCGGATGCTCCACACTATTCGTCGCGTCCAGCCGTCCGCCAAGCCCTGTCTCCAATATAATATATTCCACATCCGTTTCAGAAAAAGCCTTCATTCCCATTCCAAACAGAAATTCAAAATACGAAGGATGCTCCACTCCTTCGTTTTCCATTTCCTCCACAACTTCCAACACCTGCCGGAACACATGAAAGAATGTCTCATTGTCAATCTGTTCGTTATCCACCCGTATCCGCTCATTCACAGATACAAGATGAGGGGAAGTGAAGAACCCCGTTCTCTTCCCCTCAGCCATCAAAATCGCCTTAAGATATGCACATACCGAACCTTTTCCATTGGTTCCTGCCACATGGATGATCTTCCGGTCGAATGCCGGATTCCCAAGCCGTCTTAGGAACTCTTTGGTGTGTTCCTGCCTATGCTTCTTGGTAAACTTGGGAATCTCCTCAATATAGGCTACTGCCTCTTCATATGTTGTTATCATTCTATTCTTCCTCATCTGCCTGCTCTACCCAGGATCTGGTCTTATCTGTCGCAGTTCCCTCCTGCAGGATCAGTTCGCCCTCCTGGTAGATATACTCATCTGATTTGCGGAAAATCGTATTGCTTGAGCCTACCTGGCTGACCACGATCACATCTCCATCCTTCAGTTCCGTCTCCGACAGATCAATTCTGGTATTATTAAGGAACGAACTCTTTTGCTTCTCACCATTGACATAGACCTTGCTTGACTTGGTAAAATTCTCTCCATACAGACTGTATCCATTCTTAAGGTGAGGCACAATATTCTTAAGCGTAACATCCCGGACACCCATTACCATGTGCCCTTCCGTAATCGGCTGGTCGCCTCCGTACACATACTGTCCGCCATAGAGGATGTCATACTGCAGAAGTTCTAAGTCCGCCAGATAGTTCTTCGTCTTTCGTCTCTCCTGATGATAATTAAACACCGTACCTGAGTGAATATCCAGACGATCCAGAACATCCGCCATAATCTGGTAAGAAGGAATATTACGGTCTTCTTTCTTAAGTCCGATATTATCCCAGATCACATAATTCGTATTATACAGGTAACGTCCTTTTAGATCCTCTGCCTTCAATCCCATCGTCGGAAGATGGTCGCCATAGAATACAACTACCGTCGGCTCTCCTCTCTCTTCCAATGTCTTCACCAGATTGCCGGCGAATTCGTCCATCTCGTAAACCTGATTCACATAATACTCCCATTTATTCCTCAGTGCTTCATCCTCGATTCCCTCTACCGTAATCCTCGGATTCTCAAGCACCTTCTCTTCCGGATAATCGCCATGCCCCTGTACACTGATCGTAAATACAAAATCCTGCTGCTCCGTGGTATCCATAGCATCCATAATATGCTGAATCAAAATATCATCCTTCGCCCATCCATTCTCCGTCAACTGAAGAATATTCATGAACTCTTTGCTTGTATAACTGTCAAATCCAGTATTGTTAAATACTCTTGCACGGCTGTAGAAATTACCGCCGTTATTATGAAGTGCGTGTGTTCCATATCCCAATGAACTAAGCGCTGTCGCCGCACTTTCACAGACCTGATTCTTTAACACCGTCTTATACGGATATTCTCCCGGTCCAAAGTAACGAAGATTCATACCCGTCAGCACCTCGAACTCTGTATTCGCCGTACCCGCTCCTACAGACGGCACCTTAAAATACCCGGAAGAATATTGTTCATACATCGCATGGAGATTCGGGCACGCATCCCCCGATGTAGTAAAGAACTCCGCCTCATCCACATCAAAATACGACTCTAACTGTACGAAGATGATGTTCGGCAGTTCTTCCTCAGAACGCCCTGTCTCATTCTTCGCCATCTCGCCATTGTTGGTAATCTCAGCAATTGTCTCCTTACTGTAGGTATTCGGTTCCGTAATTCCGGTGTTGAATACACTCGCCATAAAACAATACGGCAATCCATAATCTTCATATGCAAAAGCGATATTTCCAAAATAAGTGGATACGACTCTCTTTTCAACCGCCATATCCGAGACGAAACCATACAGCACAGCACAGATACCGATTCCGATCAAAGCCCACACACGGCGCACCTTGCCGGCATACTGTCCGCCACGCCTCCACATGGAGACTACCCAGATAATGACGGCTGCGATTCCAACACCCACAATAATCAGTTCAAAGCCATTAAAATAATTCGTAATCAGCGAAAGTCCTTCCTTTGCCGCCTTAAAGTCCTGTGCATTGAAAGGCGTCACACGCTTCATAAGCATATATCCATTGGCAACTCCAAGCGCCATCCACAAGACACTAATAATAATGCGGACAAATATCCTCCGTTTGAACAGATACACCACCGAAAACGTAATGAAGATCATAAACGCATTGTACAGGAACACCACTGGTGTCCCTGTCATATAATCCCACGCTTCAATTGCGGAATGCCTTGAGATTGCTTCAATCGCGAAGTTAATGATACATGCCAGAAGCGCATGGAACACCAGCGAGAACCGGTTCATGAACTGATATACCGGTTTCATCTTTCTGGCAAATGCGCTGTTACGGCGTTCTTCTATGATTCTCGCACGGCGCTCTCTCCTCGCCTTCCAATACGCTTTCACATCTTCTTTCTTCAGATTCTTCAGTTTGTGAACTGCCCCTTTCACATCAGGCTTCTTTACATGAATTTTCTTCATAATATCCCCTTACGCTGATCTGCTTATGACTGATTGATCTGTAACTACTATATTTATGCCTGCTTAGATTTCAGACCTTCCAACCGCTCCTGTACCTGAGCCATCATCTGTTTGTATGTCTCAAGTTTATCGCGCTCTTCCTGTACCTTTGCTGCAGGAGCCTTGCTTACGAACTTCTCATTGTTCAACATTCCATTCGCACGCGCGATCTCTTTTGCAAGACGGTTCTCTTCCTTGGTCAGACGCTCGATCTCCTGCTCAAAGTCTATCAACTCTTCCAACGGAACGTATACGGTTGCATCCGGTACAACGATGGATACTGCATCATCAGCAATTCCCGTCTTATCATTCTGGATCACGAATTCATTCGCTGCTGCCATCATCTTCGCAGAATCACTTAAGAATGCAAGCCCTGTACACAACTTCCGGTCTTCACATACGACATATACCGTTGCTTTTCTGGAGTTCGGTACATTCATCTCTGCTCGTACATTACGAACGCCACGGATGATTTCTTTATAATGCTCTACGATATTCTCTGCAACCGGGAAGTTCCACTTCTCATCATATGCCGGCCACTGGGACATCATCAGAGAATCCTCTTCCGGTACCAGTTTGCTGTAGATCTCTTCCGTTACAAATGGCATATATGGATGCAGCAGTTTCAAAGACTTCTTAAGTACTTCTCTTAATGTCCACAGCGCATCGTTAGCACTTGCAGCATCCTCATCTGCATGATAGATACGGTATTTTGCAAGTTCGATATACCAGTCGCAGAACTCATCCCACAAGAAATCATAGATCTTGGATAATGCAATACCAAGTTCGAACTTATCCATGTTCTCGGTTACATCTTTTACTACGCTATTACATTTGGATAAGATCCATCTGTCGCTTGGACGCGCTTCAAGATCTACAGGCTCTGTCAGTTCTTTATCTCCAAGGTTCATAAGGATGAAACGTGATGCATTCCATACCTTGTTGGCAAAATTACGGCTTGCTTCTACTCTTTCATTATAGAAACGCATATCATTACCTGGCGCATTACCGGTAATCAGCGTCATACGAAGCGCATCTGCACCATACTGGTCGATAATCTCCAGCGGATCAATACCATTTCCAAGTGACTTACTCATCTTACGTCCCAGAGAATCTCTTACAAGTCCGTGGATGAATACGGTATGGAACGGAGATTTTCCGGTATGTGCATATCCTGAGAATACCATACGGATTACCCAGAAGAAGATAATATCATATCCGGTTACCAGTACATCGGTCGGGTAGAAATAATCCAGATCTTCCGTCTTCTCTGGCCAGCCAAGCGTTGAGAATGGCCATAATGCAGAAGAGAACCAGGTATCCAGCGTATCCTCATCCTGTGTGAAATGTGTACATCCGCACTTCGGACATTTCTCCGGCATGCCTCTTGATACTACAACCTCGCCACACTCATCACAATAATATGCCGGGATTCTGTGTCCCCACCAGATCTGTCTGGAGATACACCAGTCACGGATATTCTCAAGCCAGTGCAGGTAGATCTTGTCGAATCTCTCAGGTACGAACTTCAGATCTCCATTCTTTACTGCCTCGATTGCCGGTTTCGCCAACTCTTCCATTCTTACGAACCACTGCTGTTTTACTAATGGCTCTACGGTTGTGTGGCATCTGTCATGAGTTCCTACATTATGAGAATGTGGAACTACTTTTACAAGATATCCCTGCTCTTCCAGATCTTTTACCATAATCTTTCTTGCTTCGTAACGCTCAAGACCAGCATATTTGCCGCCATTTGCATTGATCGTTGCATCATCATTCATGATGTTGATCTCTGGCAGGTTATGACGCTTTCCAACTTCGAAGTCGTTCGGGTCATGTGCAGGCGTGATCTTAACCGCGCCGGTTCCGAACTCTTTGTCTACATAGTAGTCTGCAACAATCGGAATCTCCCGGTTTACTAATGGCAGAATCGCCTTCTTGCCTACGATATCTTTATATCTCTCATCATCCGGATGTACAGCAATTGCCGTATCACCAAGCATCGTCTCCGGACGTGTAGTTGCAATCTCAAGATAATCATCCGTTCCTACGATTGGATACTTGATATGCCAGAAATGTCCTTCCTGTTCCTCATGCTCAACCTCTGCATCAGACAGAGAAGTCTTACATACCGGACACCAGTTGATGATTCTGGAGCCTCTGTAGATATATCCTTCTTCGTATAACTTGATAAATACTTCTTCTACTGCCTTAGAGCATCCTTCGTCCATCGTGAAACGCTCTCTGTCCCAGTCACAAGATACGCCTAACTTCTTAAGCTGTCCTTCGATCGTTCCTGCGTATTCTTCCTTCCACTGCCAAGTTCTCTCTAAGAACTTCTCACGACCTAATTCTTTCTTATCAATGCCCTCTTCCTTTAACTGATTGGTTACTTTCACCTCTGTGGAGATGGCAGCGTGGTCTGTTCCAGGCACCCACAGTGCGTTATAGCCCTGCATTCTCTTATAACGGATCAGGATATCCTGCAATGTATTATCTAATGCGTGACCCATGTGCAGCTTACCGGTAATATTCGGCGGCGGCATAACGGTTGTAAATGGTTTTCTGCTTCTGTCAACTTCGGCGTGGAAATACTTGTTCTCACACCATTTCTCATACAGTTTTGATTCAATCTCTTTTGGATTGTAGGTTGTCTCCAAGTTCTGGCTCATAGTTTTCCTCCTCATCGCAAATCACACTTTTTTCACATTTGAGGGTATAAAAAAGCACCCTCTACACTGTTCTGTAAAGGGCGAGTATATCGCGGTACCACCTTTATTCTATATATAGAAGCAATCTCTACATATCTCATCATATTCTTTAACGGGAACGACTCCGGGACAACCTAGCCTTATCACAAGTCACATCTACATATATGTAACTTAAGGTTCAGCCATCCAGCTCCGAAGCTACCTTCCGCATCTCGATTCTTAAGCGCCTTTCAGCCGGTGGGCCGCTCTCTCTGTCAGAATGAACTTATGCGTACTCCTCTTCTTCAATGCCTTTGTTTTTTGAACTATTGAATATAATAGCCATCGGGAGGGGATTTGTCAAGGTAAATGAATGGAATTTCAGAAACTCTTAAGAGTCTCTTTAGATGAATCCCATAGACTTCAAAATATACAGCCACCCTGTCAACGTAAACGCACTGAACAAAGTAGTCAGCATCACAACATTTGATGACAGTATGCCCTCATGTCCCATATTCTTCGCCATCACAAAGCAGCTTACCGTAGTTGCTGAACCAAGCATCACCAGAATCGCTACCAATTCCTCCTCTCGGAAGCCGAATCGCACCGCAATTGGAAGAAAGATGGCACAGAAGCCCACCAGTTTAATGAATGCCGCTGCTACAGAAGGTTTTACTTTGGCAAATGCCTTCTTAATATCGAATGTCGCTCCCATCGCCATCAGCCCCATCGGTGTTGCTACTCCTCCGATGCTGGACACGGTCTTCGCCACAATCGGCGGCATCGGAATCTTAAGCGCTGACCAGATAAGACCTGTCGCAATTCCTATTATAATAGGGTTCGTCACGATTCCTTTCAGTGTCTTCTTGATTACCTTTTTATCCAGCCCGCTCTGTCCCGGCTTAAAAAGAGACAGCACAAGTACAGCCATGATATTGTAAAGCGGAACACTTCCAATGATCATAAGCGGAGCCATTCCCGCTGTTCCGTAGATATTCTGGATGAATGCAATTCCCAGAAGCGCTGCGCTGCTGCGGTAGGACGCCTGGATGAATTCTCCCTGAATTGATTTGTCCTTCCAAAAGAATGATAGAGCGGATGATATGGCAATGCTTATGATCGTTGCTCCAAAACAGAACAGCACAAACTTCATATTCCATACCTGACTGAAATCCACCGTCGCCAGGTCACTAAACACTAATACTGGCAAAGGAACAGTGAAGACGAATCTGTTCATCTTGGATGCGAATACATCGTCGATCCATCCAATTTTCCTGAAGAGAAGTCCCAGTATCATCATTAGGAAAACCGGGACTGTCGCATTGAGACTGAATATTAGATTCTCCATATATTGCAAACTCCCTTTCTTATCTTACCGGAATAATTTCTTATAGATATTAAAATCCTCTTCCTTGAATACATTGAACACAACCCGTTCAAGTGCCGATGAAGACAGATATCTGTCCACCGTCTCTACTGCTATCTGCGCCGCTAATTTCCCAGGAAAATGGAATTCCCCCGTAGATATACAGCAGAATGCAATCGACTTCAACCCCTTCTTCTCTGCCAATTTCATGCAGTTTAGGTAACATGACTTTAATTCTTCTTTCTGCTTCTCAGTGACTTCCATTCCTACAATCGGTCCTACCGTATGAAGAACATATCTAGCCGGAAGATTATAACCTCTGGTAATCTTCGCCTTTCCGGTTGGCTCTTCATGACCCTGCGCTTCCATCAATTCTGCACATTCATTGCGAAGTTGAATTCCTGCTGCCGAATGTATCGCATTGTCAATACATCCGTGGCACGGCACAAAACATCCCAGCAACTGACTGTTCGCCGCATTGACGATGGCATCCACAGAAAGCCTTGTAATATCTCCGCGCCAAAGAGAGATCTTATCCACATTTTTAATCGCCACACAAGGATAGATGGCACCGATTACCGGAAGGTCTTCCACACCTACAATTCCTTTTTCTGCCAATTCCTCCTTCAAAAGCGCATCCTGCATCTGCAGGAACTCCTCCGTGGCTCCTCCTGGGAAACGCACATTCATCAGACTTCTTAGGAGTCTTCGTTTCCCCTCATAATTCACCGGCTCCTGCAATGCGGCATAGCCGTAATCCTCATGCTTTAGATAATCTATGAGACTGCTTACTCTTTCTTCTCTTGTCATAGGTGATTCTCCTCTCGTATTTCACTTCACGTTCTATATCTGCCCACCGCATTGGCTGACATCTGTGACTCCGCTCGAATTCCAACGGATATTTATCATCACTATCAGCGTCCTCCGCCGCTATCCCAGATATCTGCGTATTACCTCATATGCAGTATACAGTTCCTCATAAGATACCCGGCAATTCGCAGGACTGGTAGAGGGCAGAGGAATTGCCTCGATTCCTGTACTTGGATAACAGTATTTCTTATATAATTGTGCTGCTTTGGTTCCGGTGGTAAATATCGCTTTTATATCTGCCTTAGAAAGAATCACATCCATATCATTGGGGATTGGATTGCGGATGCTGCTGTCATCTGCACCTTTAATCTCGCATCCGGCCAGAACGTCCCACACTGCGATCTTATTTCTAAGGGCAAATGCTATCTTCTCTTCTCTCGTCTCCGGCAATTCTTCGCCACACACATCAGATACCACTTTCCAGAAACGGTTGCGCGGATGCCCGTAGTAGAATCCAACTTCCCGCGATTTGGGAGACGGCATAGTTCCAAGCATGAGAATCCGGGAATTCTCATCAAAAATTGGAGCGAAATTATGTGTTACGTGTTCTGATTCCATATTTGTTTCCTCCGTAATTGCATTGGTAATATGCATTATAATATAGTATAGCATGACCTTCTGTTTCAAGCGAAATATATTTCGCAAATATTCTGCAATATTCTTTTGTGAAAACATAAACTTTCATTGTGCATGATTTTTCATTATGATATAATTTTCTTAACACGTACTAATCATGAAGGGCAACACCTGAGTGAGAAGGCGGACAGATTCGAAGATTATGAATGGGTAGGGGTGATTTCTACCCTTTTAGGACCTGACGCCATGAGCGTGAGGTCTTTTTTTGTGTCATGGAGACATATTCTTATTCTTTTAGAATCACGAAGGGGTGGTATATGATTAACAGCAATGAATCAAACGGATTAAAAGAACTGATCGATAAATTAAAAGAGGCGCGTTGTCTTTCTAAGGAAGAGTGGACCTGGCTGATTGCCGGGCGGACGCCGGAACTTTCGGAGTATCTGTTCGCATTGGCAAGAGAGGAACGACATCAGTACTACAGGCATGACGTCTATGTGCGGGGACTGATCGAATTCACCAATTATTGCCGCAACGATTGCCTCTATTGCGGCATCCGAAAAAGCAATCAGAATGCCAGCCGCTATCGACTTACAGAAGAAGAGATTCTTTCCTGCTGCCGTATGGGATATGAACTTGGATTTCGTACCTTCGTCCTGCAAGGGGGCGAGGATGCTTATTTTACAGATGATAAAATTGCTCATCTTGTACATTGCATCAAGGATCTGTATCCTGACTGTGCGGTTACTCTCTCTCTCGGAGAACGATCCTATGAAAGTTACAAGCGATTCTTCGATGCCGGAGCAGACCGTTATCTTCTAAGGCACGAGACTTACAATTCTGCGCATTATGCCAAACTGCATCCAGCTTCCTTAAGTGCCGCCAAAAGGCAGCAATGCCTCTGGAATCTGAAAGAAATCGGATATCAGGTGGGAACCGGCTTCATGGTGGGATCACCTTACCAGACACCGGAGAATCTTGCGGAAGATATGTTATTTATCCACGAATTGAATCCGCATATGGTGGGGATTGGACCATTTATCCCACACCACGACACACCATTTGCCGATAAAGCATCGGGGACTTTGGAGCTTACTTTGTTCATGCTGGGACTGATCCGGCTCATGCTTCCGAAAGTCCTGCTGCCTGCCACAACAGCACTGGGAACGATCCATCCAAATGGACGGGAGCAGGGAATTCTTGCCGGGGCGAATGTCGTCATGCCGAACCTGTCACCTACGGCGGTTCGCAAAGATTACTCACTGTATGACAATAAGATCTGCACCGGAGATGAGGCTGCGGAATGCCGAAACTGCCTTGAGCGCCGGATGGAATCCATTGGATACCAGGTGGTTACTGCCAGAGGAGATTCACTAAACGTCTAGAATATTTTAAATAATAATACATACAAAGGAAATATAAGGAGGAACTATTATGTATGATGTAAATTCAAAACATGCTGAGGACTTTATTAATCATGAGGAGATTCTGGAAACACTCGCTTATGCGGATGAGAATAAGAATAATCTGCCACTGATCGAATCCTTAATTGAAAAGGCTGCACTTCGCAAGGGATTGTCTCACCGTGAGGCTTCTGTGCTCCTTGCCTGTGAGGATGAAGAGATGAATCAGAAGATCTTCAAACTGGCAGAGCAGATCAAGAAAGATTTCTACGGAAACCGTATCGTGCTTTTCGCGCCATTATATCTGTCCAACTACTGTATTAATGGATGTACTTACTGTCCATATCACATGAAGAATAAACACATTGCCCGTAAGAAACTGAGTCAGGAAGAGATTAAGCGTGAGGTTATCGCACTTCAGGATATGGGACACAAACGTCTTGCTCTGGAGGCTGGCGAAGATCCGGTTCATAATACCATGGACTATTATCTGGATTCTATCAACACCATTTACAATATCAAGCATAAAAATGGCGCTATCCGCCGTGTCAATATTAATATTGCCGCTACAACTGTGGACAATTACCGTCTGTTAAAAGAAGCAGGAATCGGTACTTACATCCTGTTCCAGGAGACTTACCACAAAGAAAGTTACCTGCAGTTGCATCCAACAGGACCAAAGCATGACTATGATTACCATACAGAAGCAATGGATCGTGCAATGGAAGGCGGCGTAGATGATGTCGGTGTCGGCGTTCTCTTTGGTCTGGACAAATACCGTTATGAATTCGCAGGACTTCTGATGCACGCAGAACATCTGGAGGCTGCTTTCGGTGTTGGTCCGCATACCATCAGCGTACCACGGCTTCGTAATGCGGACGATATCGATGCAAGTTCATTTACCAACGGAATCGATGATGACACGTTTGCTAAGATCGTAGCCTGTATCCGAATCGCCGTACCTTATACCGGCATGATTATCTCTACCCGTGAGAGCCAGAAAGTTCGTGAGCGTGTACTGCATCTTGGCATCTCCCAGATCAGTGGAGGTTCCAGAACAAGCGTCGGCGGATACTGCGAGCCGGAACCGGAAGATGAGAAATCCGAACAGTTCGACGTTATCGACAATCGTACTCTGGACGAAGTAGTACATTGGCTGATGGAGATGGATTATATTCCAAGTTTCTGTACCGCATGTTACCGCGAAGGCAGAACAGGCGACAGATTCATGTCCCTGTGCAAGAGCGGCCAGATCCAGAACTGCTGCCATCCGAATGCACTGATGACATTGGAAGAGTACCTGATGGATTATGCGTCACCTGCTACGAAGGCACTTGGCGATAAACTGATCGATAAAGAAGTGCTGAACGTGCCGAATGAAAAGGCACGGGCAGTTGTGCTGGAGAATCTGAAGTTGATCCGCGAGAATAACCGGAGGGATTTCCGATTCTAAACCAATTGGGGACGGGGGTTTTTTCAATTTCCCCCGTCCCCAATTGAATTTGCCCTGTCCCTTTTTGAAATTACCCTGTCCCTTTTTGACTAAGGAGGTCTAATATGAGTTTAAACAATACCCCATCTGCTGAACGTGTACACATTGGAATCTTCGGAAAACGTAACGCTGGAAAGTCCAGTGTCATTAATGCCCTGACCGGGCAGAGCCTTGCAATCGTATCGGACGTGAAAGGAACTACCACCGATCCGGTACTAAAGGCTATGGAACTTCTTCCACTTGGTCCGGTTGTTATGATTGACACCCCCGGACTTGACGATGAAGGTGATCTTGGCGCGCTGCGTATTCAAAAAGCCTATCAAATACTGAATAAAACGGATATTGCGCTTCTGGTTGTAGACGGCATCGTAGGCATGACAAAGGAAGATCATGCCATCCTGAATCGCATTAAAGCAAAGTCCATTCCCTATGTAATCGTTATGAATAAGGCTGATCTGGCTGACAAAAACATGGATTCCGCCCTATGCAGCAACACCGGCAGTAGTTCCGAAAGCCTCTCAACAGACAACATCATATGGGTCAGCGCTACCGATCATACAAATATCCATGAACTAAAAGAATTCATTGCCACCCTCGTCCCGACTGAGGATACGAGGCTTCGAATCGTGGGTGATTTGATTCAGCCGTCTGATTTCGTAGTCCTGGTCATCCCAATTGACAAAGCCGCACCAAAAGGACGACTGATTCTTCCACAGCAGCAAACTATCCGTGATATTCTGGAAGCAGGCGCAATCTCTGTTGTCACACGCAACACAGAATTAAAAGCAACCCTGGCATCTATTGGAAAGAAGCCCTCACTTGTTATTACCGACAGCCAGGCTTTTGAACAGGTGGCGGCTGATGTTCCGCAAGATATCGCCCTTACCTCGTTCTCGATTCTATTTGCAAGATATAAAGGGAATCTAAAATCTGTGGTAAATGGAGCGAAAGCCCTGGATTCTCTGGAAGATGGCGATACCATACTGATATCCGAAGGCTGCACCCATCATCGTCAATGTGAAGATATCGGCACAGTAAAACTGCCAAACTGGATTCGGAAACATACTGGTAAATCATTGAATTTTGAATTTACCAGTGGTACGGAGTTCCCTATGGATCTTAAGAAATATAAGTTAATTATACACTGTGGCGGCTGTACGCTGAATGAACGCGAGATGAAATACCGACTGAAGTGCGCTGAGGATGCAGGAGTGCCGATGACCAATTACGGCACTGCCATCGCTTATATGAAAGGAATATTAGAACGCAGCATCGAGATATTCCCCTCATTGTAAAAAGGGGACACCCCTAATTGAAAAAGGGACACCCCAAAATTAATTTGGGACGGGGGAAATTGAAAAAACCCCCGTCCCCTCCTTATACTGTAATCTGCTCCATTACCTGTCCGATTGGTGCCGCGATAGTAAGTTCTGCTCCAACTTCTCTGGCTGCCTGACTCTTATTAATCACCACCAGATGTTTCCCCCGGAAGTAATCAATGAATCCTGCCGCCGGATATACTACCAGCGAAGTTCCTCCGATAATCAGTGTATCCGCCTCACTAATTGCCCGAATGCTTCTCTCGATGATGGAGGAATCCAATCCTTCCTCATACAATACCACATCCGGCTTAATCGTTCCGCCGCAGGAACATCTTGGAATTCCTTGTGAATTCTTAACATAAGCTGCGTCGTAGAACTCATGGCATCTCTGGCAGTAATTACGGTGAATGCTGCCATGCAGTTCTAATACATTCTTACTTCCTGCTGCCTGATGAAGCCCATCAATGTTCTGGGTAATCACAGCGGACAACTTTCCTGCCGCTTCTAACTCAGCCAGTTTCAGATGTGCCGGATTCGGTCTAGCATCTAAGAACATCATCTTCTCTTTATAGAATTCATAAAATGCTTCTGTATTCCGCACAAAGAAACTATGGCTTACAATCTGTTCCGGGGAATACTTATACTTCTGCTGATACAGACCATCTGCACTTCGAAAATCCGGGATATTACTCTCGGTGGACACTCCTGCCCCGCCAAAGAATACGATATTGCTGCTGTCATCAATGATACTCTGTAACTTTTTTACTTCCTCTCCATACATGGCATTCCCTCCTTATCTGTCAGAAGCCTCACACTCCTGACAAGCCATTTCTGCTAAGAATTCATCTTTTTTATCCACTCAATCACGTCAAGCAGACTCTCCATCTCTGCCGTAATCCCTTCTTTTACCTTCTCCGGCACGATCACCACATCCGGAATATGAATAATATAACCTCCGGATGCCTTTCCCGCCTTCACGCCTGCAACACTGTCTTCCAGCACCAGGCACTCCTCAATTGGGATCTGCATCTCTTCCGCCGCTTTCAGGAATATATCCGGGTGAGGCTTGCTCCTCTTTACCATATCTCCGTAGGCAAATGTATCAAAATACTCATAGACTCCTGCTTTCCTTAGCATCGTATTCGCCAGATTACGCTCCGTAGATGTTGCTACCGCCATACGGATTCCATGCTCTTTCAGGTAATCCAGCAATTCGATAAGTCCTTTCTTAATTGGGACACCTTTTTCTTCTATATATTTGTAATGCAGTTTGACCTTCAGATCTCTGCAATACTCATATGCAAACCTCGCACCATAATGCCCCAGGAATGCCTCGCGGATCGCTTCCCCATTCTTACCGCGAAAACTATTCAGGAATTCCTCCGGAATATCCTCTCCTACTCCATACCCAGCCTGTTTCCAGAAAACGGAGGCAAGCCTCTCTGTGTCAAACATCAAGCCGTCCATATCAAATATCACGCCTTTTACCATAGTTATGACTCCTTTTCCTCACTATACCTTGTCGCTTGTCGCGCTATATCCGGTAAAGAACTCTGATAATGCATCTAAAGTCTTCACCAATACCGGTATCTCTGTCTCGTCCAGCTTATCCAGTATCGCCTGTGTCATCTGCCTGTGATAATCTTCGTGATGCTTATAGGCTTTGATCCCCTTCGTAGTCAATTTCACATATACCACTCTGCGGTCTTCTTCGCTTCTGCGGCGCTCGACATACTTCTTATTCACCAGGCTGTTCATAGCCGTCGTAAGGGAGCCGACTGTAATATTTAATTTTTTGGCAATCGAAGACATATTCCTTCCGTCACCTAATCCTACTGCTTCGATCACATGCATATCATTATTCGTGAGATCCTTGAACTCCTCCGTAATAATGGCTTTCTCTTCCAGTTCCCAGATCTCATTGATCAGGTTCACCAGAATATTATTGATTGTTATATATGCATCTTCCATTGCATGTTTCCCCTTCGTCTGGCTGCTCTCCTATGACTGCTATTATCTTGCTGTCCTCATCCAGATATCCTCTGATATCTATTATACCCTCTCTGGTATCAGAGAATCAATAACTTCTTTCACCGTTTCCAGATGATCTGCTTTATATGCATAGGCTCCGCAAAATAGCAGCGCCTCATCAACTTCGCCCTTCGCCGCATGAATCAGCGCATCGGTGATACAATAGGGAATTTCTTTCGGATTACACTTTTGAAGGCATCGGTGGCAAGGGCTGTGCGGTATCTGTTCACCATTCATGACCCTTTTCATAAACGGATTCAGAATTGCACGCCCTGGCATCCCTACCGGGCTTTTCACAATCACGATGTCGTCTTCATGTGCCCGAAGGTAAGCCTCCTTGTAACGGATATCCGCATCACATTCTTCGGTCGTCACGAATCTGGTTGCCACCTGTATCGCATCTACTCCCAGGGAAAATGCGTGCCTTGCCTGTGTCTGATTCTCAATTCCACCCGCAAGTGCTACGGGGATCTTGCACAGATAAAGTTCTTCGTACTTTCTAACTGTACCTAGAATTCTTCTAACTTCCTGATCATACACTTCCTGATTGTATGTCTGTAACTGCTCTTGTGTAAAACCAAGATGTCCTCCGGCATTCGGTCCTTCGATAACGAGCAGATCCGGCATTCTGTGATATTTTTTATCCCAGTACTTTAATATGACTCTCGCAGATTTATCCGTAGAGACAATCGGCGCAAGTTTTACCTCTGCCCCCTCTGCAATCTTCGGCAATTCCATCGGAAGCCCTGCACCCGATATGATAATATCCGCTCCAGCATCAATCGCCGCACGTACATACTCCTCATAGTCCCGCATTGCTACCATGATATTGAACCCGATGATTCCATCCAGCGCAATGGCTCTCGCTTTCAGATATTCTTTTTTTATGGCTCTTAGATTCGCCTGCTTCGTATTCCTATCAAAATCAGGCTCTAAGAAACCAATCTGGGCGGCAGAGATGATCCCTATGCCGCCCTCTTTTGCAACTGCGCCCGCAAGACTGCCAAGGCTGATTCCGATACCCATTCCGCCTTGTATGACCGGAATTGCTGCTTCCATGTTGCCCATTTTTAATGGTTTTACATTCATATATATTCTCCTACATCTTACGGAATCTGTCATATCTGTGTTCCAAACGTTCTTCCACAGACATCCGCCCGTAATGAATCAAAAATCTTTCCATTTCATTTTCCAAAGCATAGGTTACTTCCTTCAGATTCTGCACCGTATAATGGGACGGCTCCGGAAATACCTTCTCCACAATCCCCATATGCTTAAGGTCGCTTGCGGTCAGTTTCATTACACTTGCCGCTTCCCTGGCTCTTGTGCTGTCTTTCCAGAGAATACTGGCAAAACCTTCCGGCGACAAGATAGAATAGATGGAATTCTCAAGCATCCATACTTCATCCGCTGTCGCCATTGCAAGAGCACCGCCGCTGCCACCTTCCCCGATAACAATGGACAGCACCGGAACCTTTAGTCCCGACATCTCATAGATATTTCTGGCAATGGCTTCGCCCTGTCCCCGCTCCTCTGCTTCTAATCCACAGAACGCTCCCGGCGTATCCACCAGACATATGACCGGTCGGTTGTATTTCTCAGCCTGCTTCATCAGCCTTAATGCTTTGCGGTAGCCGTCAGGCGATGGCATGCCGAAGTTCCTCTCGATATTCTCCTTGGTATTCGTTCCTTTTGCCTGTGCAATCACTGTTACCGGCATACTATGGAATCTAGCGACACCGCCGATAATCGCTTTATCATCTGCAAAACATCTGTCCCCGTGGAATTCTATGAAATCTGTAAATAGCGTTCGGATGTAATCACTGCCTACCGGACGGTCATTCATCCTTGATAACTGCACGCGGTCCCAGGCTTCGGCTAATCTGTTGTGAACTCCGGGCTCTTTGCTGCCTGCGGACTCAGATTGGACTTCCGTTTTTTCTGAATCTTCTGATGTTCGGATTGCTTCTTCGATTGCTTCTTCGATTGCTTCTTCGATTGCTTCTCTGTCAGCCTTCTCATGCAGCAGCAGAATCTGAGATAATGTCTCTTTTAACTGCGGACGTTCTACAATTCCATCAAGGAATCCATGTTCCAGAAGGAATTCTGAACGTTGGAAACCTTTCGGCAGTTTCTGACCGATGGTCTGTTCAATAACCCTTGGTCCTGCGAATCCAATCAGTGCTTTCGGCTCTGCCAGAATCACGTCTCCAAGCATTGCAAAACTCGCCGTCACTCCTCCTGTAGTCGGGTCAGTCAGAACACTGATATAGAGAAGCCCTGCATCACTATGGCGTTTTAAAGCTGCAGAGGTCTTCGCCATCTGCATAAGAGATACGATTCCTTCCTGCATCCTTGCACCGCCGGAACAGGCGAATATGATAACCGGGAGTTTCTCTTTGGTTGCCCGTTCAACGGCTCTTGTGATCTTCTCGCCTACCACTTCGCCCATGCTTGCCATCAGGAAACGACCGTCACATACGCCTAAGACCACTTCTGTCCCATCGATACATGCCTTTCCGGTAATGACCGCCTCTTCCAGTCCTGTCTTCTCCCGAAGTGTCTGCAGTTTCTCTTCATATCCTTTATATTCCAGCGGATTGATAGTCGCAAGCCCTTGATCCCACTCTTCAAACGTACCTTCATCCGCTACCATCTCAACACGACGGTATGCATGTACGCGGAAATATCCTCCGCATTTCGGGCAGATATAGTAGTTGTTTTTTACCTCTTCCGTAATGATCGCTCCACCGCATTTGTTACATTTGCGAAGAAGACCTTCCGGTACTTCCGGCTTAGAAGGACTTATGGATATATAGCCTTTTCTTCCAGAAGCAAGTCTGGTCTTTTTAAACATGTTATCTAATTTCATAGAACTTCACCTTTCTAATGCGCATCGTGTTCTGCAATAAATTCTATATCGATATTTCCGGCAATATAGTCAGGATGATTCAATATCTCATATTGATAGTCCACGTTGGTATCGATTCCCTCGATAATCACTTCTCCCAGCGCACTTTGCATCTTGTGGATTGCCTCGTCCCGATTCTTCGCCCACACAATCATCTTCGCTATCATAGAGTCATAATATGGCGGTATCGTGTAACCGCTGTAGATTGCCGAGTCAATCCGGATTCCCTTGCCGCCCGGCAGATACATATCGGTAATCGTTCCCGGAGACGGACGGAATCCCTTTTCCGGGTTCTCCGCATTGATCCGGCATTCGATTGCATGACCGGTCAGATGCACGTCTTTCTGTGTATAAGAAAGTTTTCTGCCAGACGCGATACGAATCTGCTCCTTAATTAAGTCTATCCCAGTTACCCATTCTGTAACCGGATGCTCTACCTGAATTCGGGTATTCATTTCCATAAAATAAAAGTTCCCACTTTTCTCCAGAAGGAATTCTATGGTTCCGGCATTCTCATACCTGGCTGCTTTGGCTGCTTTTACCGCCGCTTCTCCCATGCGGGCGCGCAATTCATCTGACAGCGCAATGGATGGGGACTCTTCAATCATCTTCTGATGATTTCTCTGGATCGAGCAGTCACGTTCCCCCAGATGGATGACATTTCCATAATGGTCCGCCAGAATCTGGAACTCAATATGCCTTGGGCGTTGTACGAAATGCTCGATATACATGGTATTGTCACCGAATGCCATCTGCGTCTCTTTCTGTGCTGTCTGAAAACTCTGCTCGAATTCCTCCGGCATATTGGCAACACGCATCCCTTTGCCTCCGCCGCCAAGGGCAGCTTTCACGATAACAGGATAACCGATCTCTTCTGCGATAGCGGCTCCCGTCTTCGCATCATAGATAGGTTCGGTACTTCCCGGAATTACCGGAACGCCTGCAGTTATCATGGTATTCCTTGCCTCCTGCTTATTGCCAAGGCTTGCGATTACCTGAGAGGGCGGTCCGATAAATGTAATGTTACACTGCTCACACAGTTCTGCGAATCTGCTATTCTCTGACAGGAACCCGAATCCCGGATGAATGGCATCAGCGCCGGTCACAACTGTGGCACTGATGATACGATCCATACTCAGATAACTTTCACTGGAGGCAGCAGGACCGATACAGACAGCCTCATCTGCTAATTTGGTATGCAGGGCTTCTTTATCCGCCTCAGAATATACTGCAACTGTCTCAATTCCCATCTCTCTGCAGGCACGAATGATACGCACCGCGATCTCGCCCCGGTTCGCGATTAATACTTTCTTAATCATGCAAATCACCTATCCAATCATAAATGTTAATTCTGCACTGACAACCGTTTTACCGTCCACGCTGGCAATTGCTTCTCCAACACCCACCGGACCTTTTTGTTTTACAATCTTCGTTTCCAGACGAACCTTGTCCCCCGGTACAATCTTGCCTTTGAATTTGCACTTATTAATGCCGCCGAAATAGGCAATCTTGCCTCTATTCTCTTCCATGCTTAAGATGGCAACTGCGCCCACCTGCGCCAATGCCTCCACCGTTAATACTCCCGGCATTACCGGCTCCTGCGGAAAATGACCTGCGAAGAACTCTTCACGGTAGGATACACACTTGTATCCTATGGCATATTGACCTGGTTCGTAGTCTTCAATGTAGTCAATAAGCAAGAAAGGATGGCGGTGGGGGATGATTTCTTTGATCTGGCTAATATCTAAACGTCTCATAATTTTCTCCTTTTGGGGACGTAGTAAAATGCACTTTTACTACGTCCCAAACTAACAAATATGGTGTACCCAATTGACATATGACCTGTACCCAACTAACGAATCCGAAAGAGTGGCTGACCATATTCTACAGCCTGACCATTCTCTGCCAGAATCTCTGATACGATTCCATCGTATTCGCTCTCAATCTCGTTCATAAGTTTCATGGCTTCGATAATCGCCAGTGTCTGTCCTTTCTTCACCGTATCGCCAACGGATACGAAGGGAGCGGCATCTTCGGATGGTGCTGCGTAGAAGGTTCCTACCAGCGGAGATTCCACTGTCTTGCCGTCTGCTTTCTGCTCTTCCATCTTCGCATCTGCGGCAGGTGTATTCGTTATACCCACATTATCGCCCTGAATTGCAGTCACGCCAGCGACTGTACTTTCCAATGATCCTACTCCCGCAGCAGCTGACATCTGCACTGGCGCGGACACAACCTGAACTTGATCTTTTTTCTTCGTCAGGTGAAGTTTCATTCCATTTTCTTCGTATTTTAATCCGGTCAGTTCGGATGCTGATACGGTTTCTATTAATTTCACAAGATTCTCTAATTCCATGATCGTTCCTCCCTGCAGCATCATCTGCATCATACTGCATTAAAGTATTATTTGCATTGTACTAAGCGACACCGCACATTAACCCTCATACTTCTTCAACAATAATGTTGCGTTATGTCCGCCGAATCCAAGAGAATTGGTCAGAACGTATCTGACATCTTTTTCCACCGGTGCGCCAATTGCATAGTCCAGATCACATTCCTCATCCGGGGTCTCTGTTCCTACGGTCTGATGGATGAATCCTTCCTGAATGGTCTTAACACATGTAATGAATTCCACGCCGCCAGCAGCTCCTAGCAAATGTCCAATCATGGATTTGGTCGAATTAATCACCACACCTCTGGCTGCTTCCCCGAATGCCAGTTTGATGGCCCTCGTCTCAAACAAATCATTGTGATGTGTACTGGTTCCATGTGCATTGATATAATCAATCTGGGAAGGTGCAATCCCTCCTTCTTCCATCGCAAGGGTCATTGCCTTCGCCGCACCACTTCCATCTTCTGCCGGAGAGGTGATATGATAGGCATCCCCAGTCACACCATAACCAGCAACTTCCGCATAGATCTTCGCACCTCTCGCTTTCGCATGTTCCAATTCCTCCAGCATGACCACGCCGGCGCCTTCTCCAAGCACGAAGCCATTCCGCTCCTTGTCAAATGGAATCGATGCACGCTTCGGATCATCAGAAGCGGATAAAGCTGTCAAACTTGTAAAACCTGCAACTCCTGTCGGACAGATACAACTTTCGGTTCCACCTGCCAGCATCATATCCGCATCACCATACTGAATCGCACGCAGCGCATCTCCGATACAGTTAGTTCCGGATGCACATGCAGTCACAACATTGGTGCATTTCCCCTTGAATCCTAATTGAATGGAGATATTGCCTGCTGCCATATTGGAAATCATCAACGGCACCATCAAAGGATTCACTCTGCCTGGACCTTTCGTCAATATCTTCTCATACTCGCGCTCCACCGTCTGAAGGCTTCCAATTCCAGAACCAACAATTACGCCCGCTCGGAAAGCATCTTCCTTCTCAATATCCAGCCCTGAATCTTCGTAGGCTTCTTTTGCTGCGGCTACTGCATACTGGGCAAATAATTCCATACGCTTGGCTGCTTTGAAATCCATGCGTTCTTTTGCCACAAAACCCTTGACCTCTGCCGCCAGTTTAACTTTATAATCTGTGGTATCGAATTTGGTAATCTCACCAATCCCAACTTTTCCTTCTTTGATTCCCGCCCAAAACTCTTCTACTGTATTGCCAATGGGCGTTACTGCTCCAAGTCCGGTCACTACAACTCTTCTTTTCATACTTGATATCTCCTGCTGCTATACAATTATTTGCTTATTATTGCCTGATGATCACTGCCACTCTGCATTTATCTGCAATACTTACATCTACAGTCTCTACATCACCATGCCACCATCCACATGCAGCACCTGTCCGGTAATATATTCCGCATCCTCTGAAGCGAGAAATGCAACCACTGCTGCCACCTGCTCTGGTTTTCCGAACTTACCAAGCGGAATCTGTGCCACCGAGGATTCTTTTACTTTCTCCGGCAGCACTTCCGTCATATCCGTCTCAATGAATCCCGGTGCAATTGCATTGACCGTAATTCCTCGGGACGCAAGTTCCCGTGCGGCTGCTTTGGTAAGACCGATCACTCCCGCTTTGGATGCCGCATAGTTCGCCTGACCCGCATTACCAGTAACCCCTACAACAGAAGACATGTTGATCACACGTCCGCTTCTCTGCTTTAACATCTGACGGCTGGCAAAACGGATGGTGTTGAATGCTCCTTTTAGATTCGTATCTACCACTTGGTCAAAATCCGCTTCAGACATCTTCATCAGCAGACCATCTCTGGTGATTCCGGCATTATTTACCAGGATATCAATTCTTCCATATTCCTTGATGATATCCTGTATAAATGTCTCGCATTTCTCGTATTCGGATACATTGCATTGATATATGGATGCTTTTCCTCCTGTCGCTTCAATCTCCTGTTTTACTTCTTCGGCTCTGTCTTTTGAGCCATTATAATTAATAATCACGGCAGCGCCTCTGGATGCCAGTGTCAGTGCAATGGCTCTTCCAATCCCACGGGACGCGCCGGTAACTACTGCTATCTTTCCTTCTAAACTGTTCGACATATTCCACCTGCCATTTTCTTTGAATCAATTACCGCATCCACATCTTCCCAGGCTGCGATATTATAGACCTTCACACTACGGTTAATCTTCTTCATGAATCCTGCCAATGTTCTTCCCGGTCCGATCTCCACGAATGTATCCACGCCTTCCTGTATCAAGTATTCCATACTCTGCATCCAGCGCACCGGAGAACTAATCTGCTCAGTCAGCAATTCTTTCGTCTCATGAATATCTTCCACTTTTTCTGCTGTCACATTGGTCACATACGGTATCTTTAACGGATGAAATTCTGTATGTTCCAACTCTTTTGCCAGTTCCTCTCCGGCCGGCACAAGCAACGGCGAATGGAATGGACCGCTTACATTCAACATCACGGTACGCTTGGCACCTGCTTCTTTTAATCTGACGGCAGCCTCTTCCACCGCATCCTTTTTCCCTGTAATGACAATCTGCCCCGGGCAGTTATAATTTGCAATGGTTACGCCATCAATATCAGTCATTATCTCTTCAATTGCTGATGCATCCATCGCCATCACCGCACACATCGCACCAACACCCGTTGGCACCGTGTTCTGCATCAGGATTCCACGCTTGCGCACCAGGCGGATTGCATCCAAATCATCCATCCCGCCTGCTGCTGCGATAGCGCAATACTCTCCCAGACTTAAACCCGCTGTGATGTCCGGTGTCAGTCCCCGTTCCTTAAGCACTCTTGTCATCGCAAGGCAGGTGGTAACCATGGCTGCCTGTGTATATTCTGTAACGTCAAGTTTCTCATTCTCTTCAAAGCACAGTTCCTTCATATCCAGCCCCAAAGCCTCGCCTGCCTGGTCGAATAGTTTCCTTGCGGTCTCACTCTTTTCATAGAAATCCGCTCCCATTCCAGCCTTCTGGGCGCCCTGTCCCGGATAGATAAATGCAATCTTATTCATAAAAACCCGCTCCTTTTATCAAAGCATCCGTCTCTTTTACCAGTTTGTCGATCAAATCTTTGCAGGACATTCTCTCCTTCACCATACCGGCAATCTGTCCCGCCATGACACTTCCGTTCTTCACATCGCCATCTACCACGGCTCTTCGCAATCCGCCAAGTGTCAGATGCTCTAATTCTTCAAAACTTGCACCCTTATTCTCTAATTCAATGTATTTCCTCGTCATATCATTGCGAAGGGCACGGACCGGATGTCCTGTGGTTCTCCCTGTTACTCTGGAATCAATATCCTTCGCCTTAATAATTCTCTCTTTATAATTATCGTGTACCTGGGATTCGTCTGTTACGACAAAATGTGTTCCCATCTGTACGCCTTTGGCGCCCAGCATAAATGCCGCCGCAATTCCTCTTCCGTCTGCAATGCCACCCGCTGCAATCACAGGGATCTCTACGGCATCCGCAATCTGCGGTACCAGTACCATAGTGGTATTCTCCCCGATGTGGCCTCCTGCCTCGCATCCTTCTGCGACTACAGCATCCGCGCCGCAGCGCTCCATACGTTTTGCCAGGGCAACAGAAGCAACCACCGGGATCACCTTTACTCCCGCTTCTTTCCACATCTTCATGTATTTCTCAGGATTACCCGCTCCGGTTGTTACCACTTTCACGCCTTCTTCTACGATTACCTTCGCCACTTCATCCGCATAAGGACTCATGAGCATAATATTTACGCCAAAAGGCTTATCTGTTAACTTCTTTGCTTCCTGTACCTGGTCTCTTACCCACTCAGCCGGAGCACTTGCTGCTCCAATCAGACCAAGACCGCCTGCATTCGATACAGCGGCTGCCAGATGATACTCTGCAACCCATGCCATACCTCCCTGAATGATTGGATATTCGATTCCTAATAATCTGGTTACTTCTGTCTGCATATAAAAACCCCGCTTCTTCTCTATTCTTTGTGTTCGTTAATATAGTTGATCACATCTCCAACTGTTGCGATCTGCTCCAGATCCTCTGTCGGGATCTCGATTCCGTATTCCTCTTCCAGCGCCATAACTAACTCGAAGAGATCCAGGGAATCTGCTCCAAGATCATCCTTGAAAGAAGAGACTTCCGTAATACTGCCTGCGTCTACTCCTAAATTCTCTGCTACTAATTCTTTGATTTTTTCTAACATGATGTTATTCTCCTTTTATTTTTCATATTCATATATATAAACTGGCAGAAATGCCAATTTATCACTTGCCCGGCTTGATGCCTCATTGCCACTCTATTATTGCCACTCTATCATTGCCGCTCCCCATGTAAGCCCTGCGCCAAATCCTGCCAATACAATCTTCTGACCTGACTTCAGCCGCCCGTCCTTCTTCAACTCATCCAGAAGAATTGGAATACTTGCCGATGATGTATTGCCATATTCCTGCAGGTTCATCGGGAATTTCTCAATCGGCTCATCCAGGCGCTTTGCTACGGCTTCCACAATCCTGCGATTCGCCTGATGCAGGATGTACCAATCAATCTCCTGCTGGCTGATACGGTTGCGTTTCAACACTTCTTTTACAACCTCCGGCACCTTCTTCACCGCGAATTTAAATACTGCCTGACCATCCATCTGCATGAAATATTCTTGATCCAGCATACTCTCAGTCCGAAGTTCTGTTGTCAGACCGTTACAGTCATGCCTGCTCTTGCAGGTAAGTGCTACCCCTTTGGCTCCCTCGGAATGCGTAACCGGCAGATAGAACTTCTGGTCGCTTGCTTTCATGACTGCCGCTCCAGCCCCGTCACCAAATAAGATACAGGTGCCCCGATCCTTCCAGTTGGTCAGGTTCGACAGACTCTCACTTCCGATCACCAGTGCCGTCCGATAAATTCCACATGCCAAATAGGCTGCCGCCGTATTATAAGCAAGCACGAAACCTGTACATGCCGCACTGAGATCGAAACAAGTTGCATTCACCGCTCCCAGTTCTTTTTGCACCTCGCACGCTGCACAGGGGATAATCACATTCGATGATATCGTAGATACCAATATCAGATCTATCTCCTCCGGCGATACGCCTGCATCCCTCAACGCTCTCAGACCGGCTTTGCTCGCCATGGAGACCGTTGTCTCTTCACGGATGATGTGCCGTCTTACTACTCCGGTCCTCTCCTGTATCCACTCGTCACTGGTCTCTACCAGTTTGGCAATATCATTGTTGCCCATGATGTATGACGGTGCGTATGAACCCGTCCCGCATATTATTCCAGTCATATCAATTCCTCTGATTTATTTTGATTCTAAATTATTTTGACTTTCAAAGTATATATCGATATCGCGCATTTGTCAAGTACTTTGAT
>NZ_JBNPMC010000041.1:0-30877 GCF_050313795.1 Bariatricus sp. SGI.154 | reverse complement strand
TCCCCTCCGAACTGCGTCCTTTTACTAAAAAATATCCTCCGCAACCAGGGAAATATTTGCAATAGTTGGGGAGAGGGATTATAATGGAGGCGTATGTAATTTTTGAGAGAAGGAACCAATAGCATGGGAAGTAAGAATGAATTATTGAAGAAGATAGATGATGGATACCCCAAATTCAGCAAAGGTCAGAAGAAACTGGCGGATTTTATCCGGAAGGACTATGACAAAGCTGCATTCCTCACCGCCGCCAAGATGGGAGAGGAAGTCGGAGTCAGTGAATCTACGGTTGTGCGGTTTGCCACAGCGCTGGGGTATGATGGATATCCGGAGTTTCAGAAAGCATTGGGGGAACTGGTCAGGACGAAACTGAACTCGATTCAGCGTATGGAAGTGACGTATGGAAGGATCAGCCAAGGGGAGATTCTTGCATCTGTGCTGCAGTCGGATATTGAGAAGATCAAGATGACAATGGAAGCGATTGATCATGAAGCCTTTGAACTGGCGGTAGATACGATTCTGAAGGCAAGGAAGATCTATGTGGTGGGAATTCGAAGTTGTGCACCGCTGGCGAGTTTCCTGTGCTTTTATCTGAATCTTGTGTGTGATGACGTGGTTGCGGTGAATACGAATAGTTCCAGTGAGATATTCGAGCAGATGCTTCGAATTAATGAAGAAGATGTTATTATCGGAATTAGTTTTCCAAGGTATTCGATGCGTACGTTGAAGGCACTGGAATATGCAAGCAACCGGAAAGCGAAGGTTATCACGTTGACGGACAGTGTACATTCTCCGATGACAATCTATTCGTCTTGCAATCTGATTGCAAGAAGTGATATGGCATCCATTGTGGATTCGTTGGTGGCACCATTAAGTGTAGTGAATGCGCTGGTAGTGGCGTTGTGCATGAAGAAGCAGAAGGAGGTTATTACGACCTTAGAGACGTTAGAGCAGATCTGGGACGAGTATCAGGTGTACAGTAAGGATGAACTGAACCTGGTGGGCGATAAAGTAGAATTATCTGGCAGCATAGAGGATAGAAGTAATGAGTAAGGTACTGGTAGTCGGAGGCGGCGCAGCAGGGATGTTCGCGTCGATTATTGCGGCGAGGAATGGGCACGAGGTCCATGTGTTTGAAAAGAATGAAAAATTAGGGAAAAAATTGTTTATCACAGGAAAGGGCAGATGTAATATCACGAATGCAGGCGATATGGATACGCTGTTCTCATCGGTGGTCAGCAATTCGAAGTTCTTATATAGCAGTTTCTATGGATATACGAATCAGGATGTGATACAGTTCTTTGAAAATCTGGGTGTTCGCACGAAGATTGAAAGAGGCGATCGGGTATTTCCAGAGTCGGATCATTCTTCGGATGTCATTAGAGCGATGGAAAAAGAGATGAAGCGTCTTGGCGTGGACATATATCTGTATACCAGAGTCTTGAATGTTCATGCACAGAATGGGAGATTCCTGGATGTTGAACTGGCTGATGGAACGAAGGTAGGCGGAGATGCCTGTATCGTTGCAACAGGAGGATTATCCTATCGGTCAACAGGCTCGACGGGTGACGGATACAGGTTTGCTACGGAGAACGGGCATCAGATTGCGGAATGTATGCCGTCCCTTGTGCCAATGGAGACAAAAGAATCCTGGGTAAGTGAACTGCAGGGGCTTTCCCTTCGGAATGTAACTGCTTCGATCTATCGGGGTAAAAAACAACTGTATCAGGAATTCGGCGAGATGCTTTTTACACATTATGGTGTTAGCGGACCATTGATCATCAGCGCCAGCAGTTATGTTGGTAAGAAATTAAAGGATCAGGAATTGAGACTTGAGATAGATCTAAAGCCGGCTCTTAGTGCGGAGCAGTTGGATCAGAGGGTGCTGAGGGATTTTGAAGAGAATCACAATAAGCAGTTTAAGAATGCGATTGGCAGATTATTCCCGTCAAAATTAATTCCTGTTATGATAGAATTAAGTGGGATTGATCCGGAGAAGAAGGTGAATGTCATATCGAGAGAGGAGCGTCAGAAGTTCGTGCATTTGATTAAGCATCTGACGATGACTTTGACGGGGCTTCGGGATTACAATGAAGCGATTATCACAAAGGGTGGAATCAAGACGAAAGAGATTGATCCTGGTACGATGGAGTCAAAATATGTAGAAGGGCTTTATTTCGTAGGCGAGGTACTGGATCTGGATGCACTGACAGGAGGATTCAACCTGCAGATCGCCTGGTCTACGGCCTATGCGGCAGGAAGCAGTATTATATAGAAGAAAAGGAGAAAAAGGATGAAGGCACAGTATACGATGAATTATATAGAGACAAAAGAGGTTTTGGCGGATACCTTGAAATTATATGGAGTTTCCAGACTAAGTAAGAATTACAGGATCATAGTTTCGTTTGCAGGAGTGTTTGCAATAGGAATGTATATATATTATGGAAAGCCATTTGGAGGGAATCCTACAGAGAATATTCTGATCGTCATGAAGATGCTGCTCTTATGGCTGGCTGCTTATGTTGTAGGGGAAGTATTCGCCAGGACTGCCGGAAAATGGCTGGAATTGACTTCTGCAACTGGAGATGCAGAACAGTTATATAAATTGAAGATGAATAAAAACGGAAAACCACTTAAAGTACGCGTTGAGTTTTTTGAGGATCATTTTACCAATTATGCAAGTAACAAGTCTCAGGAATACCGCTATGCAGATGCGATCAAATTAATTGAGTCCAAAGATACCATAGGAATCGTAGTGCATCTGGATGATGGGAAAAAGCCGTTTTTCGGATTTCCGAAAGCAGGGCTTGAGAATGCGGATATTGAAGAGTTCAAACGTTTCCTTGAGGACAAATGTCCCGGAGCAAAAGAAGGATTCCAGAAGATGACATATAAGGCTTAAGGAAGAAGATAAGGAGAAAGATGATGGGATATAATGTAGCGATTGATGGTCCGGCGGGAGCCGGAAAAAGTACGATTGCCAAACTGGTGGCAAAGGAAAAAGGATATATCTATGTGGATACAGGCGCAATGTACCGTGGACTGGCCATTCATTTCCTGGAAAAAGCAATTGTGGCAGGCGAGACGGACAAGATTGTCGAGGCGTGTAAGGACGCGGAGGTTACCATACGGTATGAAGAGGGTGCCCAGCAGGTGTATCTGAATGGAAGGAATATTACTGCAAGACTGCGCGAAGAAGCGGTTGGAAACATGGCATCTAAGAGTTCCGTTATTCCTGAGGTGCGCGCAAAACTTCTGGAACTTCAGAGGGAACTTGCAAAAGAGCAGGATGTGATCATGGATGGAAGAGATATCGGTACCTGCGTATTGCCGGATGCAGATGTGAAAGTGTTCCTGACAGCGAGCGTAGAGACACGCGCGAAGCGCCGCTATGACGAATTGACGGAAAAAGGGGTTGCATGTAATCTGGAAGAGATTGCAAAAGACATAAAAGAGCGTGATGAGCGTGATTCTACCCGTGAGATTGCACCGCTTAAGAAAGCAGAGGATGCAGTTCTTGTTGACAGTTCTCGTATGACAATTGATGAGGTCGTCAGGACAATTGTAGAATTGTGCAGATAGGTGGAGAAAAATATGAAGGTTGAATTAGCGAAAACTGCCGGATTCTGTTTTGGCGTGAAGCGGGCGGTTGATACGGTGTATGAGCAGGTGGAACGCTATCAGGGAAGCAAGATCTATACCTATGGTCCGATCATCCATAATGAGGAAGTGATTAAGGATCTGGCCAGTAAAGGTGTGGAAGTGATTCGTTCTGAAGAGGAACTGGATCAGATAGAAGCGGGTGTTGTGATTATCCGGTCCCATGGAGTATCAAAAGAAATCTATGACAAATTGAAGGAAAAAGAAGTGGTCTGCGTAGATGCTACCTGTCCGTTTGTGAAGAAGATCCACAACATTGTGGCGGAAGAGAGTGCGAAAGGCTCCTATATCATAATCATAGGAAACAGCGAGCATCCTGAAGTGATAGGAATCAGAGGATGGGCAGGAGAACAGGCTTGCGTACTTCAGACAATCGAGGATGCTGAAGGTTTTCGACTGGAGAATGTAAGCCAGAAGGTCTGTATCGTCTCCCAAACGACATTTAATTACAATAAATTCAAAGATTTAGTTGAAATAATCGCTAAAAAGCGTTATGATATAATTGTTTTAAATACGATTTGCAATGCGACAAAAGAACGTCAGGAAGAGGCGCGTCAGATTGCAGAGAGAGTAGAGGCTATGATTGTAGTGGGAGACAAGCATAGTTCGAATACTCAGAAGTTATTTGAAATATGTAAGAAGGAATGTTTGAATACGTACTATATACAGACACTTGACGATTTGGATACGAATCAATTAAGGTCCGTGGAAACAGTAGGTATTACAGCAGGGGCATCCACGCCCAATAATATAATTGAGGAGGTTCAAAATAATGTCAGAATTAACTTTTGAACAAATGTTGGAAGAGTCATTTAAGACAATAAGAAATGGAGAGGTTGTAGATGGTACTGTCATCGATGTAAAGCCCGATGAAATCATCTTAAATATAGGATATAAGGCAGACGGTATCATTACAAGAAGTGAGTACACGAATGAGGCGAATGCAGATCTGACTACGATGGTATCTGTTGGAGATACAATGACTGCAAAAGTGCTGAAAGTGAACGATGGCGAAGGTCAGGTATTATTAACATATAAGAGACTGGCTGCTGAAAAAGGTAATGAAAGATTAAAAGAAGCATTCGAGAATCATGAAGTGCTGAAGGCTCCTGTAACTCAGATTCTTGGAGGCGGATTGAGCGTAGTCATTGATGAGGCAAGAGTATTCATCCCTGCAAGCCTTGTGTCAGATACCTACGAGAAAGACCTGAGCAAGTATCAGGATCAGGAGATTGAGTTCGTGGTCAGCGAGTTCAATCCGAGAAGGAACCGTGTGATCGGTGATAGAAGACAATTGCTTGTTGCTGAGCGTGCTGAGAAGCAGAAAGAGTTATTTGCTAAGATTCAGCCGGGCGACAGAATGGAAGGAACCGTTAAGAACGTAACAGACTTTGGCGCGTTTATTGATCTTGGCGGAGTAGATGGTCTGCTTCATATCTCAGAGATGTCCTGGGGACGTGTTGAGAATCCTAAGAAGGTATTCAAAGTAGGCGAGAATGTAGAAGTAATGATCAAAGAGATTCATGATACCAAGATTGCACTTAGCCTTAAGTTCCCGGAGACGAATCCGTGGGCGAATGCTGCTGAGAAGTATGCAGTTGGCACAGTGCTTGAAGGAAAAGTTGCAAGAATGACAGATTTTGGTGCGTTTATTGAACTGGCACCTGGCGTAGATGCATTGCTTCATGTGTCCCAGATCTCCAAAGCACATGTTGATAAGCCGTCAGATGTATTATCTGTAGGACAGGTGATTACGGCTAAGATTGTTGATCTGAATGAAGCTGATAAGAAGATCAGTCTGAGTATGAAAGCATTAGAGCCGGCTGCTGATGAAGCACCAGAGATGGAAGGCGTGGAAGATGTTGCTGAAGAAGGAACAGTCGAAGAATAATTTGAAGTCGAATAATGCATTATTATGAGAGATAGAGACCACTTGGTCTCTATCTTTTGTGTGTTAAAAAATCGACAAGATGTTCGTGGAAATATACAATGAAATCCCAGGATTCACTGGATAATTGGGGAAATTTCATGTATAGTATAAACAGAGTAAAAAGGAAGGAAGGAAAAAGGGATGGCATTGTTAACATTTAAGGGTGGTATCCACCCGGATGACGGCAAGAGCCTGGCAAAAGATAAGGCGATTGTCGAAGTGAAACCCAAAGGGGACCTGGTTTATCCAGTATCCCAGCATATCGGGGCTCCGGCTAGTCCGGTAGTAGCGGTTGGCGACCGTGTATTAAAAGGCCAGATGATAGCAGAAGCCGGAGGATTCGTATCCGCTCCTATCTATGCATCGGTATCAGGAAAAGTAAAAGCCATTGCTCCGCATCTGAATCCAACAGGAGGAACAGTCAACAGTATTGTCATTGAGAATGACGGTGAGTATGAGGAAGTTGAGTACCCTGCTGTAAAACCTCTTGACGAGATGACGAAAGAGGAGATACTGAACACAATCGGCAACGCTGGTGTTGTTGGTATGGGTGGTGCCGGTTTCCCGACAAAGGTAAAATTGTCACCGAAGGAGCCGGAAAAGATTGATTATATCATTGCCAACTGTGCAGAGTGCGAACCATATATTACAGCGGACTACAGATCTATGCTGGAGACACCTGAGAAATTGGTTGGCGGAATGAAGATAGTTCTGAAACTCTTCGATAATGCAAAAGGTATCTTTGGAGTGGAAGACAATAAGCCAGATTGTATCGAAAAATTAAAAGAACTTACAAAAGATGAGCCTCGTATGGAAGTACTTGCGTTAAAGACCAAGTATCCACAGGGAGGAGAACGTCAGTTGATCTACGCGACCACAGGAAGAGCGATTAACTCTGCGATGCTTCCGGCAGATGCAGGATGCGTTGTGGATAACGTGGCTACATTGATCAGCATCTATCAGGCTGTGGCTGAAGGAAAACCATCTATGGAGCGTGTAGTTACCGTGAGTGGCGATGCAGTGAATGAGCCTGGCAATTTCAGAGTGCCATTTGGAATGAATCAGGCAGAACTGGTAGAAGCGGCTGGCGGATTCAAAGTAGAGCCTGAGAAACTGATTTCTGGTGGACCGATGATGGGATTCTCCATGTTTTCACTGGATGTGCCGGTTACCAAGACTTCTTCGTCTATTCTAGGATTTACGAAAGATGAAGTTGCCAAGTTTGAGCCTACCGCATGTATTAACTGCGGACGCTGTGTAGATGCCTGTCCAAGCAGACTGATTCCGTCAAGACTTGCAGATTATGCGGAACATCATGACGAGGCGACATTTACAAAATTCAATGGATTGGAGTGTATGGAATGCGGATCCTGCAGTTTCGTATGTCCTGCAAAACGTCCTTTGAAGCAGGCAATTGGTTCAATGAGAAAGATTGCATTGGCAAATCGTAGGAAGAAATAATCAATCAAATAGAAGAGGAAGAGGTGAACAAACGTGAGTGAGAATAGATTAAAAATGTCATCTTCACCACACATACGTTCCAAAGTTACTTCAGGCAATATCATGCTGTATGTAACGATTGCACTGTTGCCGGCTTCTGCCTTTGGTGTATGGAACTTTGGATTGTCAGCGCTCATCATGTTGATCTGTACAACAGCATCGGCGGTTCTGACAGAATACATATATGAAAAATTAATGCATAAGAAAATTACAATCAATGACTGGAGTGCGGTTGTTACCGGTCTGCTTTTGGGACTTAATATGCCGGCTTCCGCGCCATGGTGGATGGGTGTCCTGGGCGGCATATTCGCAATCCTGATTGTAAAACAACTCTTTGGAGGTCTGGGACAGAACTTCATGAACCCGGCTCTTGGAGCAAGATGTTTCCTGTTGATTTCATTTACAAGCCAGATGACGACGTTCATCTATGACGGTGTATCAGGACCTACTCCACTGGCGAACCTTAAGGCTGGCGAGGCAGTGAACAGCATGGATATGCTGATCGGTACGATTCCTGGAACCATTGGTGAGACATCTGTGATCGCAATTATTATTGGTGCGATCTTCCTGATTCTTATGGGCGTAATCGACTTAAGAATTCCAGGAACTTACATTGTAACATTCGTAATCTTTATTGGTATCTTCGGACATTTTGCGAATCCTGATGTAGGATTCTTTGATCCTCAGTATATTACCGCGCACCTGTGTGGTGGTGGTCTGATGCTTGGAGCATGGTTCATGGCTACCGATTACGTTACTTCTCCGATTACGAAGAAGGGACAGATCGTATATGGAATGCTGCTTGGTATCCTGACCGGACTTTTCCGTCTCTTTGGCGGTTCCGCAGAAGGTGTATCTTATGCGATTATTATCAGTAACCTTTTAGTACCATTGATTGAAAGGGTTACTCTTCCAAAACCATTTGGTAAAGGAGGAGAGAAATAATGAATAAAATATTGAAAAATACATTGATTCTTACAGCGATCACTCTGATTGCCGGTCTGGGTCTGGGTCTTGTATATGAGATCACAAAGGCGCCGATCGCAGCAGCACAAGAGACCGCGAAGAAGGAAGCATGGCAGCAAGTATTCCCGGAGGCTTCTCTGGATGATTTCGAGCAGGTTGATGTAGATCAGGCGGCTGCTGACAAAGCAATTGCTGACATGGGTGTGAATGCAACGATTGATGAAGCCTGTACTGTAGGTGATGCGGGATTTATCGTTACTACAACGGATAAGGACGGATTCGGCGGAAGCATTCAGGTTACAGTAGGTATTACAGCCGATGGCACCGTGAATGGTGTTTCTATCCTGTCTATTAGCGAGACTGCAGGTCTTGGTATGAAGGCAACAGAGCCGGCATTCTATGGACAGTATGAAGGCGTACAGGCTGAGAAGTTCGTAGTATCTAAAGACGGCGGGGACGGAGAGCCGATTGATGCACTTAGTGGAGCAACCATTACATCAAGAGCGGTAACCGGTGCTGTGAACGCTGCCCTCGGATATTATCAGAATGCATTTCAATAGGAGGTAGTTAAGATGAATAGATGTACCGAAAGAGTATATAACGGTCTGGTCAAAGAGAATCCTACCTTCGTTCTGATGTTAGGTATGTGTCCGACCCTGGCGGTAACAACATCCGCCATTAACGGTGTAGGTATGGGCCTTTCAACAACGGTCGTACTTGTACTGTCGAATATGTTGATATCCATGCTGCGTAAGATCATCCCGGATTCAGTCAGAATGCCGGCGTTCATCGTAGTCGTAGCATCATTCGTAACAATTGTACAATTCCTGCTGGAAGGTTTCGTTCCAAGTCTGTATGCTTCACTTGGATTATACATTCCGCTGATCGTAGTTAACTGTATTATCCTTGGTCGTGCCGAGAGTTATGCATCCAAGAATCCGGTGATTCCATCTATCTTTGATGGTATCGGTATGGGACTTGGATTTACGTTTGGACTTACATGTATCGGTATTGTGCGTGAATTGATTGGTACTGGAGCAATCTTTGGACAGCAGATCCTGCCATTAGCTGATGCGGCTGCAGGCAAGGGCGGCTATGTGCCGGTGACAATCTTTATCCTTCCACCTGGAGCATTCCTTGTTCTGTCTGGTCTTGTAGCACTTCAGAACAAGATAAAGAACAATGCTGCTAAGAAGGGCAAGAAGGTAGCAGAGTCTGCAGGATGTGGAGAAGGCGGATGTGCTTCATGTGGTAACGGCGCATGCGGCGGTAAAGTCTTCCCAACAGGAAATGAAGAATAGGAGGAGTACATAGATGAAAGAATTATTGATTATTGCAATTGGTTCAGCTCTTGTTAATAACGTTGTACTCAGCCAGTTCCTGGGAATTTGTCCGTTCCTTGGTGTATCTAAGAAGGTTGATACTGCAGCAGGTATGGGCGGAGCGGTAGTATTCGTTATTACGATTGCTTCATTTGTTACAGGTTTGATCTATAAATTTATTCTGACACCACTGGGATTCGAATATTTACAGACTATCGTATTTATTCTGATCATTGCAGCGCTGGTACAGTTTGTAGAGATGTTCTTAAAGAAGGCTATGCCGCCTCTTTATAATGCGCTGGGTGTATACCTGCCTTTGATTACAACGAACTGTGCGGTACTCGGTGTAGCCCTTACAAACGTACAGAAGGAGTATAACCTTCTTCAGGGCGTAATCAATGGTATCGGAACATCTGTCGGATTCCTGATTGCCATCGTTATTATGGCTGGTATCCGTGAGAAGATCGAATATAATGATATTTCAGAGTCCTTCCAGGGAACACCAATCGTGCTGGTTACAGCCAGCCTTATGGCGATTGCATTCTGTGGATTCTCAGGGCTGATATAGGAGGGAGCAGAAACGATGAGTGTTACAGGTATTATTCTTGCTGCTGTGATCGTAGGCGGCACCGGGTTATTCATTGGTGTGTTCCTTGGAGTTGCAGGCAAAAAATTCGCAGTAGAAGTAGATGAAAGAGAAGAAGCGATCCTTGGCGTGCTTCCTGGCAACAACTGTGGTGGATGCGGTTATGCAGGATGTTCAGGTCTCGCTGCTGCAATCGTAAAGGGCGAGGCTGAGATTGGCGGATGTCCGGTTGGCGGAGCGCCGGTTGCAGAGAAGGTCGGAGCAATCATGGGTGTGGAGGCAGGAGCATCTGTACGCCAGGTTGCATTCGTAAAATGTGCAGGAACTTGTGACAAGGCACATCAGGAATATGAATATCATGGACTGAATGACTGTGTTATGGTGAACATGATGCAGGCAGGCGGACCAAAGGCATGCAATTATGGATGTCTTGGTGAAGGAAGCTGTGTGAAGGCATGTCCATTTGATGCGATTCATATTGTGGATGGAATTGCTGTTGTCGACAAGGAAGAGTGTAAGGCATGTGGCAAGTGTATTGCAGTATGTCCGAAGAAACTGATTGAACTGGTTCCATATGATCAGAAGCATATGGTTCAGTGCAGTTCCAGAGACAAAGGTAAAGACGTTATGAAGGCATGCTCTGTCGGATGTATCGGATGTAAGATGTGTGAGAAAGTCTGCCAGTTTGATGCAATCAAGGTAGAAGGCAATGTTGCGCATATTGATCCGGAGAAATGTACGAACTGTGGTGCATGTGCTGCAAAATGTCCGAAGAAGATTATCTTATAGGATGATAATTGTCAAGATGAGACGTACTCTTAAACAAGTAATAAGTGATGCTTTCCATAAGTTATGGGAAGATATGATATCAGCAAAATGGGTGATTATTTTTATAATCGCCTATTTTGCGTTCATAAAGAGATTCTTATACAGCCTGTGTCTGTTGGTGGCAATCACGGGATATCCATGTCCGGGATGCGGGATGACGAGGGCAGCTTTTTGTCTGCTGCATCTGGATTTTGCGGAAGCATTTCGGATGCATCCATTCATCTATGTGATTGGAGGATATATGGCGATATTCGCATGGAACCGCTATATTCGCCTGAGAAAAGCAGGAAAGTTCTTGAATATAACGCTGATTGCAATAATGATTGCGATGATATTATTCTATTTATGGAGGATGAAGATGTATTTTCCGGGAGATCCGCCTATGAGTTATTATCCGGGGAATCTGCTCGCTAAAGTGTTCGCAGTTTTCAATAGCAATTGAAATTGTAGCAAGTGCATGGTAGAATAGGAGCAAGATGAATGAGGAGGATATTACAATGGAAAATAATTATGATAATATACCAGAAGAAAATAATGCTTCCAAGCAGGAGAATGCGAGTCCTGATGTAGAACAGCAGAAGGTGGAGCCAAGCCAGCAGTATACAGATCCGAATGCAGGGACTCGGTATAGCGACCCGAATGCGGGTCAGCAGCCATACAACAGTCAGACATATCAGTATGCAGGGCAGAATGGGTATCAGCAGGGTGGTTATAATTATCAGCAGAATAACTATAATAATCAGGGTTACAACTATCAGGATAATTATAACTATAATACAGGATCATATAACCAGGTAAATAATCAGGGAATGGATATGCGTCCTCTGACGATGGGAGAGTGGGTACTTACTATATTAGCACCGATGATTCCTTGTGTAGGAATAATCTTTTATTTTGTGTGGGCGTTCAGTAAGACTGGCAACATCAACAGAAGAAATTATTGCCGTGCCTCTCTGATTATAACAGGTGTATGTTTACTGATCTATATCGTGTTCATTGCAATTTTTGGTGTTGCACTTTTTGGATCTTATGGTGTCTATTAGACAGGAGAAGAAGAGTTATAAGAAAACCCTCGCGGATGTTAACCGTGAGGGTTTTATATATACTGCTGAATTATTTGTTCTGAAAATTCCTGGAATAATGAAGTTTGTTATCATTGGTGATGAATATCGCATCTACATTATCTAATTGATTAATCAGTTTCATGCCTTCATCATAGCCCAGCAGGAAGCAGGTGGTGCTTAATGCATCGGCAGTAAGTGATGAATTGGTAATGATCGTTACACTGTTCAGATTGTTTTCACAAGGATAACCAGTGTTCGGATTCAGAATATGATGATAGATCTTGCCATCTGCCTCGAAGTACCGCTGGTATATGCCAGAGGTTACAACGGATTTGTTGGATATTTTGACAGAGGTAATCGGGCTGCCGGTTTCGTCAAACGGTTTCTGGATACCGATGTTATAATCTGACCCGTCTAGCTTATTCCCCATGGCGAGTACATTTCCACCAAGATTGATCATAGCATGTTCTACACCCTGGCTCTCCAGGTAATCTTTTAAGCGATCCGCAATATATCCTTTGGCAATGGCTCCCACGTCAATTCCGGCATTAGGATCGGTCAACCGGACGGTATTATCTTTGATAATGATATTGTTATAATTGACATGACTGACTGCACTGGTAACTGCATCTGGTGCGGGAACGGCTGCCTCTTCGGATTTAAAATCCCATAGGTCAGATACAGGAGCAATGGTGATATCGAATACACCTTTGGATAATTCGCTGTAATAGATCCCTTTTTTTATTAAAGTGATGGTCTCCTTGGAAACCTCTACAGGATTGCCACCTGCATGATTGATCTGTGATATCTCGCTGTCTTCCACTTTGTTCGAGAACATAGCATCGTATTTTTTGCAGAGTTTCTCGCAGCCTTTTAATACATCATCGTCGATAGCGTCATAGATATCGATCTTGATTACCGTATCGAAAAGAGTGTCTGTGTAGGTCTGGTTGCGTTCTTTGGGAAGTCCGGAACAGCCGGACAGAAGAAGAACAGCGGATGTCAGTAATGCGGTTATTCTTTTTAATCTCATAAAACACCTCGTGATTGTTAGGATGGTGCGGCTCTTAGCCTACGATTAAGTATAACACAAAAAATAAGATATGCAATCGAACATGTGGTTGAAGGGTTAGATTTGTTGTGTTAAAATGGTTCGTATAGGGTTCATGGAGAATGAAAGAGGTAGAAGATATGAAGAATGGTTTGAAGAAGAAGGACTGGATGCTGATAGGGATTATTGTATGTGTGGCTGTGCTGGTGACTCTTGTCCATGTGTTTATAGGAGGTAAAGGGGCGAGTAAAGTGACTGTTAAGGTAGACGGTGTGATTCAGGGGACTTATAGTTTGTCTGAGGATCAGGAGATTGAGATCAATGGGGGCACTAATATTCTTCAGATTAAGAATGGAAGGGCTAAGATGATAGAGGCGGATTGCCCGGATCAGTTGTGTGTGCATCAGAAAGCAGTGTCCATGAATCACGAGAGTATCATCTGCCTTCCGAATAAAGCGGTTGTAACGGTAGAAAGCAGTGAAAGCAGTGAGTATGATGCTGTAGCGAACTGATGAAAGAGTTTGGCTGGGGATGAAGATACTGGGAGGAAGATTGCGTGAGAAGCAGAGTGGCATATTTTGGCGTATTTACAGCATTGGCTTTGATTTTTAGTTATGTGGAGACTTTGATACCGATCAATTTTGGAATTCCAGGTGTCAAGTTGGGACTGGCGAATCTGATTATTGTGATAGCATTATATAAGATGAAGTTAAGAGAGACTTATCTGTTATCGGTGGTCAGAGTACTATTGTCTGGTTTTATTTTTGGTAATTATTTTAGTATTATATATAGTCTTGCAGGAGGAATTTTGAGTCTGACCGTAATGGCTCTTCTTAAGAAGCGGGAGGGCTTCAGTGTTATGGGGATCAGTATCGCCGGCGGCGTATTTCACAATATCGGACAGTTGGTTGTGGCTATGTTGGTTGTAGAGACATTCAGTGTAGCATATTATGTTCCGGTGCTTTTGATCGCCGGAATGATTACCGGGCTGATGATCGGAATCGTAGCGAATGAGATGTTGAAAAGACTGGTAAATATACAATTGTAGGAGGAGATTATGATATCTTATCTAAGGGGGATGCTGGCGGCATTCGAAGAAGACAAGATTATTATTGATGTAGGAGGCGTTGGATATGGTGTCTATATGTCAGGGCGGGCAATGGGAGCGCTGCCGCCTGTGGGTAAGGAAGTGAAGATACATACCTATCTGAATGTAAAGGAAGATGCCATGCAGTTATACGGATTTCTGACGAGAGACGATCTACAGGTATTTAAGTTGCTGATTGGAGTGAATGGAATTGGTCCAAAAGGCGGATTAGGGATTCTGGCAGCCTTAAGCCCGGATGATCTTCGGTTCGCTGTTGCATCGAATGATGTGAAAGCCATCTGCGCGGCACCGGGAATCGGGAAGAAGACTGCGGAGAAGCTAATCCTGGAACTGAAGGATAAACTGCGTCTGGAGGATGCTTTGGAGCATAGTGTCACGGATATGGATGTATCAGGCAGCGCTGCTTATCATAGTGAAATGCAGAGTGAGGCGGTACAGGCTCTGGTTGCATTGGGATATGGCAATACTGAAGCACTGAAAGCAGTCAAACAGGTAGAATTAGACGAGACTATGGGAGTGGAAGATGTGTTAAAGCAGGCGCTTAAGCATATGATGTTTTAACACAGGGTGATTAAGATGAGCAGACGAATTATTACGACAGAGAATCTGGAAGAGGATATTAAGATAGAGAATCATCTGCGGCCTCAGATGCTTGAGGATTATATCGGACAGGCGAAGGCGAAAGAGACTCTGAAGATCTATATTGAGGCTGCCAAGGCAAGGAATGAGGCATTAGACCATGTGCTGTTCTATGGACCTCCGGGGCTTGGAAAGACTACGCTTGCCGGGATTATAGCGAATGAGATGAATGTAAATATTAAGATCACGTCGGGCCCTGCGATTGAGAAGCCGGGGGAGATGGCGGCAATCCTGAATAATCTTCAGGAGGGAGATGTCCTATTTGTAGATGAGATACATAGGCTGAACCGGCAGGTAGAGGAGGTGCTCTATCCGGCGATGGAGGATTATGCCATAGATATTATGATTGGAAAAGGGGCAAGCGCAAGATCAATCCGGTTGGAACTGCCGAAGTTTACGCTGGTTGGGGCGACTACAAGAGCTGGGATGCTGACGGCACCGCTCAGGGATCGTTTTGGGGTTGTGAATCGACTGGAGTTCTATACGGTGGAAGAGTTGAAGACGATTATCCTAAGATCAGCGAGAGTGCTGGAGGTAGGGATTGATGAAAAAGGCGCTTATGCGCTGGCGAGACGCTCAAGAGGAACGCCAAGACTTGCTAACAGGCTTCTGAAGCGTGTCCGGGATTTTGCCCAGGTCAAATATGACGGATATATTACCGAAGAAGTGGCGAATTATGCACTGGATCTTCTGGATGTGGATAAAGAGGGGCTGGACCAGACAGACCGGGGATTATTGCTTACCATGATTGAGAAATTCGCAGGAGGTCCGGTAGGATTAGACACTCTGGCGGCAGCAATCGGAGAAGATGCAGGAACCATCGAAGATGTCTATGAACCATATCTTTTGAAGAATGGATTCATCCAGAGAACGCCAAGAGGAAGGATTGTAACGGACAGTGCATACAGTCATCTTGGAATTTCGCGTGAAATTGAAGAAAAATAGTTGGTTTTTGTATCAGATTAGTTTATAATGATTATCAGATATTATGAATTTCGAGGAGGCTTCTAATGGCATCATCAAAGAATTATACGGAAGTATTAATAGGGGGGAAGGTATTTACCTTAAGCGGATTTGAAAGTGAGGACTATCTGCAGAAGGTATCTACATATTTGAATCATAAGATTGAGGAGTGCAGTAACAGCGAGGGCTATCGCAAGCAGAGTTCTGAGACCAGAAGTATTCTGCTTGCACTGAATATCGCAGATGATTACTTTAAGGCAAAGAAGCAGGGAGGCTCTTTGGAAAGTGATATAGAGGCGAAAGACAAAGAGATGTATGATCTGAAGCACGAGTTGATCTCTGTTCAGATTAAGTTGGAGAACGCAGAGAAGGCGATGGACAAGTTGAAGGAGGAGAATAAGGAACTTCAGATGAAGATCGTCCAGTTAGAAACGGAGATAAAGAATAATCGTAAAAAATAGGCTGTCGTTGGACAGCCTATTTTATCATACGGGAAATGTTTGGCGAAGGGAAGTAACGGTATGGGCAGAGAAGTGGAGATTCTGGCACCGGCTGGCTCTTATGAGAGTCTAAGAGCCGCTGTTAGTGCGGGGGCGGATGCAGTCTATATAGGAGGAGCAAGATTCGGAGCGAGAGCATATGCGAAGAATCTGTCGGAAGAGGAACTGCTTGATGCGATCGATTATGTGCATATTCATGGGCGCAAGATCTATCTTACGGTGAATACATTGCTGAAGGAGCAGGAGATTGGTCAGTTATATGATTATCTTCTGCCTTATTACCAGCGGGGACTGGATGGAGTGATTGTGCAGGATATGGGCGTTGTCTCATATCTGAAGGAATATTTTCCGGAACTTGCGATTCATGCAAGTACACAGATGACTATTACGAATGCAAAGGGAGCGTCTTTCCTAAAGGAACAGGGAATCGTGCGCGTGGTTCCGGCAAGAGAATTGTCGCTTGATGAGATACGGAAGATGAAGGAAGAGACGGGTCTTGAGATAGAATGTTTTGTACATGGGGCTTTGTGCTATTGTTATTCAGGTCAGTGCCTTTTAAGCAGTATGATTGGTGGAAGAAGCGGCAACAGGGGACAGTGTGCCCAGCCATGTCGTCTGCCCTATAGTGTAGAGGGTGGCAGACCGGCAGATCTTATGAGTCTTAAGGATCTGTGTACGATCGATCTATTGCCGGAGTTGATTGAGGCTGGCATTGATTCCTTTAAGATTGAAGGCAGAATGAAGCAGCCGGATTATGTGTATACTGTAGTAAGTATCTACCGTAAGTATGCAGACCTCTATCTACAGGAGGGAAAAAGCAAGTATAAGGTGGACGGGAAAGACAGGGCCAGGCTTCTAAGTGCCTACCAGCGCAGAGGATATACAGACGGGTATTATAAGCAACATAACGGGAAGAATATGATTTCGTTCCAGCGCCCTGACGGGATGGAAGAGGAGATTGTATGCTCGGATTTTAAATTGCAAGAAAAAATTAATGGGAATTTAATACTTTCTTTGGGAGAGCGTGCTAAACTAATACTGGAATATGGTGATTGTCGGGTGGAATATGAAGGCGCCATGCCGGAGCAAGCCATGCGTCAGCCTCTGGATGCGGCAAGAGTAGAAAAGCAGATGAGGAAGACGGGAAATACGGAGTTTGTGTTTGACAGGCTGGAGGTAACGGTGCGCGGAGAGTTATTCCTTCCGATGCAGGCGTTGAATGAACTTCGGAGGGAAGGGATTGAACGGCTGTCTGAATGTATTTTAAAAAGGTATCATAGAAAAAGCGTGGATGCAATTGTAGCCGTTTCCCATGAAGCAAAGCGTTCGCCAGAGGAAATGGATGAGAGAATGGAATTGTCGGTTTCGGTTCAGGCATTAGAACAATTGAGGACGGCAATTGCTTCAGAATCTATAGGGGTTATCTATGTGGATAGTATCGTCGGACTTCAAGCAGAAATACTTGACCTGGTGAGGAGAAGTGGAGAAAAGCACCGATATTTCCTGGCGCTTCCATATATTTCCCGTGAGGATACTATTAAGAAGATAGTGAAATCTTATGCTCAGTGGGAATCTGTCTATGATGGCGTACTAATCCGTAACTGGGAAAGTTACAGGCTCCTTCGGGAACTTGGATTTGCAAAAGAGGTGCGTTCGGATTATAATCTGTACGTATATAACAGTTATAGCAAAGCATTCGTTCTTGAGCGAGGAATTCGGAAGTATACGTCGCCGGTAGAACTGAATGACAGGGAACTTAAGGCGCTTGGCATCAGAGGTCAGGTTATGATCGGCTATGGATATCAGCCGGTTATGATAACGGCAAACTGCGTTCAGAAGACTTCTGACAGATGTACGAAGGATGAGGGATATCTCTATATCCATGACAGATACCAGAAGAAATTCGCGGTTAAAAAATGCTGCAGGTACTGTTATAATATTATTTATAATTCTGCGCCGCTGTTCCTTGCGGATAAGGCAGAAGAGATCAGAAAATTGGCTCCGGGTGAATTGCGTCTTGATTTTACGATGGAGACGGCTGGTGAGATGATGGGGATTATGAAACTGTATATAGATGCATTCCTTCATCATAAGGAGGTCGCTGTACCAGAGATGGAATTTACAAGAGGACATTTTAAGAGGGGCGTAAAGTAGGTGGAGATTTGGTAAATATAGTTGTTGAATTGTCGAAATATCTGATGATTGTGCTGGTTACGATGTATACATATCTGTGCTTTAGCATCTTCGGGTATTACGATCCAGACAAAAAGAAAAGTATGCTTAGACGGCAGAACATATTGATGTATATGATACATGTCATTGCTTTTTTGGTTATGTATCTGGAGACAGAGGATATTAAGATGCTTGGATTCTATCTGATGCAAGTAGTTCTTTTTAGTGCTACTATTATCCTGTATACGAATATTTATCCAAAAGTATCCAGACTGGTCATCAATAATATGTGTATGCTGCTTTGCATTGGATTAATCGTGCTTACCAGACTGAATTATGAAAGTGCGGTAAAACAGTATATCATTGTTGCGGGAGCGATTGCTTTAAGTCTGGTAGTTCCGGTTATTATCCGGAAGTTTAAAAAACTGTCAGAGTGGAAGAATCTGTATGCGATTGCGGGAATCGTATCCCTTGCGGTGGTTGTGGTAGTTGGGCAGGTATCTTATGGTGCTATGCTTGGCTTTACAATCGGTGGTATCAGTATACAGCCTTCTGAATTGGTGAAGATTATCTTTGTATTCTTTGTGGCATCCAGTTTTAAGATGTCTTTGGAATTCAGGAATATTGTGATCACAACAGCGCTTGCGGCATTCCATGTGCTGATTCTGGTAGTGTCGAAGGATCTGGGAGCAGCGTTGATTATATTCGTTGTATATCTGGCAATGCTTTATGTGGCTACACACCAGCCGTTATATATTCTGGCAGGGCTGGGTGCGGGCAGTGCAGCATCGGTGGTGGCATATCATCTGTTCGATCATGTGAAGACCAGAGTGGTTGCCTGGAAAGATCCATTTGCAGCATATGATGATGGGGGATACCAGGTGGCGCAGTCACTTTTTGCTATCGGCACGGGTGGATGGTTTGGAATGGGACTGTATCAGGGAATGCCGGAGGATATACCGGTCAGAGATTCGGACTTCATCTTTTCGGTGATTGCGGAGGAGATGGGAATTATATTTGCATTGTGTCTGATTTTGATCTGTGTTAGCTGTTATGTCATGTTTTTGAATATTGCAATGCAACTTCATGACATATTCTATAAGATGGTAGCATTAGGGCTTGGAACCTGTTATATATTTCAAGTGTTTTTGAATATCGGCGGAGTGACAAAGTTCATTCCTTCTACGGGTGTAACATTACCGTTGGTAAGTTACGGTGGAAGTTCACTGATCAGTACATTGATTATGTTTGCGATTATTCAGGGGTTGTATATATTAAGGGAAGACGAGGAAGAAGATATTGAGAGAAAGAAAAAGGAAAGGCTACGAGCAAAGAGAAGCGGACAAGAGAATAAAAAGAGACCAAGAAAAGCGGGAGATGTCCCGGAAAGACCGCAGAGAAGCCAACCGAGACGACAAGCGCAAGGTCAAGGCAAAACGCGCAAGGAACAAAGAGTTCGCTAGGGTGACTTATATCTTTGTGGCACTGTTCCTTGTGATGATGGGATATATTGCGTATTTTCAGGTGGTTAGAAGTGAAGAGATTATAAGAAGTCCATATAACGCAAGGCTGGATGCTTATGCAGACAGGGTGACCAGAGGAAATATCGTAGATAAGAGTGGTAATGTGCTTGCCAAAAGTGTTATGGTAGATGGCGAAGAGGCAAGGGAGTATCCGTACGGTAATATGTTTGCCCATGTGATAGGTTATAGTGATCAGGGCAAATCGGGACTGGAATCGGTAGAGAACTATGATCTTCTGACGTCCCATGCATTCTTTTTGGAGAAACTGGTCAATGAGTTCCAGGACAAGAAGAATATGGGAGATACGGTGGTAACGACGCTTGATCTGAACCTGCAGCAGGCTGCATATAATGCGATGGGCAGTTATAAAGGAGCGGTTGTAGTGATAGAGCCGGCGACCGGCAAGATTCTTGCGATGGTATCCAAACCGGATTTTGATCCGAATACAGTTGCGGCAAATTGGGAAGCGTTGAACTCGGATGAAAACAGTGTATTGCTGAATCGTGCGACTCAAGGACAGTATGCACCCGGTTCAACATTCAAGGTGGTAACGGCGTTGGAGTATATGCGTGAGAACGTAGGATATGCATCATATAGTTATAATTGTACGGGAGCAATTGAGCAGGATGGCGTCACCATTCACTGCTACGGCGGGAATGTTCATGGACCGGTGAATTTTCAGGACAGTCTGGCGTATTCCTGTAATGCGTCTTTTTCGAATATCGGCTTATCTCTGGACACAAAGAAATTTCAGGAGACTACGAAGGGATTACTGTTTGGTTCCAAACTTCCGTCTGTGCTGCCTTACAGCAAGAGCAGTTTTTCACTGGAATCCGAATCAAGCAGTGCAGATAAGATGATGACAGCGATGGGACAGGGCAAAACACAGGTGAGCCCTTATCATATGGCACTGATCACGGCGGCAATTGCCAATGGCGGAACATTGATGAAGCCTTATCTTGTAGATACGGTGACGAATTATTCCGGACAGGAAGTGGAAAAGAACATGCCGGAAGAATATGGAACTTTGATGACAGCAGAAGAAGCCGCTCAGTTAAAACAGTTGATGAAAGGTGTTGTAGATTACGGTACGGCATCTGTGTTAAGCGGTCAAGGATATACGGCTGCAGGCAAGACTGGGACGGCGGAGTATAGTTCAGACAAGGAGAAAGATCATTCATGGTTCATCGGTATGACGAATGTGGACAATCCCGAACTGGTAATCAGCGTGATCATTGAATCGTCTGACGGTTCAGCCAAAGCGGTGAATATTGCAAAGCAGGTATTCGACGCTTACTACTATTAATTCCGGAAATAAGAGGAGTGAGAATATGCGGTATTATAAGCATCTCTATCTGATGGAAGGCCTAGAGAAAAAGAAAGAGAAGATTATCAGGAAACTGGAAGAGAATAAATTCCAGATGAATATTCATATTATAACATTGGCGCAGAATGAGGAGAATCATCTGGAAATCTATGATTCGAGATTGTTATTGCAGCCAAGTTTCCCTCATGAGGATTTTTTCGTGGTGGGAATTGTAAAAGGTTATGAAGATGCACTGGAATTAGTGGAAGAAATTACGCAGGAAGTGTATAATGAGACTAAGGGAGCGGATATTCGGTCCTATATATTAGAAAAAGAACAGGAAGTATGAGATGCTACATATTCTATTGCTGATCTTAAAAATCATAGGAATTATAATTGCGGCAATACTGGGGATACTGGTATTGCTGATTGGTATTGTTCTTTTTGTGCCTGTCAGATATGAAGCCAAAGGGGAGTTTGATGGGACATTAGAAGGAATAGATGTCAGAGCAAAGGTTACATGGCTTCTGCATCTGGTGAAAGTGACCGTGTGCTATGAGAACCAGGAGCTATCCTGGCGTATCAGGATAGCATGGAAGCATATACAGAGCGGACAAGAAGATGAACAGACTATGAAAGAAGAGGTAGGAGCGTATGAAGAAGAATTGGACAAACTATTGGAAGATGCTGAAGAAGAGCCGTATGAAGAGGAAAGGCCAGAAGATTTCCACGAAAGATCTGCAAAAGAAGTGGAACAGGTCGAAAAAGACATTAAAGAGGCTTCAAAAGAGCGGGAAGAATCCATGGGAAGTTCTGAAGAAGATCTCGAAAAGGGGCAGGAAGAATCCCTGGAAGCAGACAACGAAGGCAGTAAAAGCATTACGGAGAAGATTGCAGAAGAATCCCGATTATCTGAAGGAATTGCGGAAAACTTCCAGGAAGATGAAAAAGCAGTGGAAGAAGCAGAAGCCAATCCTGACCAAGAGATGGAAGACTCTGAAAGCGGCAGCCGGAAAGAACGGAAGAATGTATGGCAGAAAATTACAGGAATCTGCAAGAAGGTTATCCGGAAGATAGGAGAACTGTATCATAAGATAGAGTCATTCTGTCGAAAGACCGGGACTTTCTATGAAAAGATAAAATGTACAATTCAGAATATCTGTGATAAAATAAAAGCATTATCGGAGAAAAAAGATAAGATTATGGATTTTATCTCAGATGAGACTCATAAGAAAGCATTTCTTAAAGTTAAGAAAGAGGTATTTCGACTGCTTCGCAAGTTAAAACCGAAGAAATTAGAAGCGAATATCCATTATGGATTCGAGGATCCTTATTATACTGGGAAATTATTGGCGGGAGTTAGTATCCTGTATCCATTGATCGGAGAGAATGTGATTATCCAGCCCGATTTTGAGCAGAAGGTGTTTAAGGGGAACTTTGAGATTGCAGGAAAGATCCGCATGAGTTATTTTGTAAAACTTCTGTGGAATCTTGTGTGGTGCAAGGAAGTACGCATGACTTACCGTCATGTGAGAAAATTCGAATTATAAGCATATAGGAGGAAGATAGGTATGGCAGAAAATAATTTTAAAGGAACAGTAGAGGCACTGTTTCGTGGGATGGATGGGGTAGTGTCATCCAAGACAGTTGTAGGAGACGCAATTCATATAGGAGATACGATTCTTCTTCCGCTGGTTGATGTATCCTTTGCAATCGGAGCCGGAGCGTTTAACGGTGATAAGAAGGAAAAAGGAGCCGGGGGTCTTGGCGGTAAGATGACGCCAAGTGCAGTGCTTGTAATACAGAATGGTCACACCAAACTAGTCAATATCAGGAATCAGGATACGATGACGAAGATCCTGGATATGGTTCCGGATGTAATTGATAAGTTTAGTTCTAAAAAAGAAGACCAGATGACAGAGGAGGATGTGAATGACATCCTGGATGCGGCAGAAGATGACGAGTTTGACCTTAATGTGGAGTAAATCGTGTCATTATTATAAGGGACGATGCATATAATATACAAAACATGGGCAAGGATGAAGATAATGAAGCGAGTAGCAGGGTTCGCCTTGTTCTGGGTGGCAGTTGGTATTATTCTGGCATTGATTCTGCCAAATACATTTGTGGAAGTTCTGTGTATTATACTTTGTATACTGGCAGGATATAATTTATTCTGTTGTTAATTTTTGCTGCAATTACAAGAAAATGATAAATAATGCTTGCAATTCTAAGATTCATCTGATAGAATACTATTGTTGTGAGTCTGGAGGACAGACTATATATGAGCGTTAGGAGGTGCAGTCATGGCTAAATGTGCTATTTGTGAAAAGGGTGCTCACTTTGGAAATAATGTAAGCCACTCTAATAGAAAAACACCAAAGATGTGGAAATCAAACGTAAAATCAGTTCGTGTTAAGACAGAAGGCGGAGCTACAAAGAGAATGTATGTTTGTACTTCTTGCTTAAAATCAGGCAGAGTTGAGCGTGCGTAATGTAAATTAAAACCCAGATTTCGGTTTGGAATCTGGGTTTTTTATTGCGTGAAAATATTGATAATGCATGGGGAACACGAATTTTTTATTGTAATATATAGAAAAAAAGAGTATAATATCTTTGTTATTATGTCTTGAAATTATTAAAATAGAAATGGGAGGTAAGATATGAAAGGATGTATGAGTACAGATCTGGGCATTGTTACAATCGATCCTGAAGTGATTGCAAAGTATGCAGGAACTGTGGCAGTTGAATGTTTTGGTATTGTAGGAATGGCTGCAGTGAATATGAAGGATGGGCTGGTTCATCTGTTGAAGAAGGAGAGCCTTACCAGAGGAATACAGGTGGCTATCTCCGAAGAGAATCATATCAGCATTAACTTCCATATCATCGTTGCTTATGGCGTGAGTATTTCAGCCGTTACAGAGAACCTGATCAGTAATGTGAAGTATCAGGTGGAAGAATTTGCAGGAATGCCGGTAGATAAGATCAATATCTACATTGAAGGCGTCAGAGTCATCGATTAGTTAAGGAGGAACATAAGAAGTGGCTACGAAAACTATAAATGTGGATATGCTTGCGAAGATGTTTTTGGCAGGTGCGCAGAATATTGAAGCACAGAAAGAATTTATCAATGAGTTGAATGTATTCCCTGTACCGGATGGTGATACAGGAACTAATATGTCTCTTACAATTATGTCAGCGGCTAAGGAGGTAACTGCGCTTGAGAGTCCGAATATGAAGGATTTGGCGAAGGCAATCTCTTCTGGCTCTCTTCGTGGGGCAAGAGGTAACTCAGGTGTAATTCTTTCTCAGTTGTTAAGAGGATTCACCAAGTCTATCCGCGAGGAAAAAGAGATTGATGTGCTGGGACTTGCGGCTGCCTGCGCAAGAGCAAGAGATACTGCTTACAAGGCAGTTATGAAGCCAAAAGAAGGTACGATTCTTACGGTTGCAAGCGGCATTGCTGATAAAGCGGCTGAGATGGCGGAGGAGACCGACGATCTTGAGATATTTATCCCGGCAGTGATCAAGCATGCTGAGGAAGTGCTCGCTAAGACACCGGAGATGCTTCCGGTCTTAAAAGAAGCAGGAGTAGTAGATTCCGGCGGACAGGGACTTCTGGAAGTTGTAAAAGGTGCTTATGACGCATTCCAGGGTAAAGAGGTTGATTATAGTGCCATTACTCCAAGTACGGGAACTGTTGTTACGAAGGTTAGTGCTGAGGATACAGCGGATATTAAGTTTGGATATTGTACAGAATTTATCATATTAACAGAAAAAGAATTCACAGAGAATGATGAGCATGAATTCAAGGCATATCTGTCTTCCATCGGAGATTCAATCGTATGTGTGGCAGATGATGATGTGGTAAAGGTACATGTGCATACCAATGATCCGGGTCTGGCTATCCAGAGAGCATTGACTTACGGACAGTTGTCACGTATGAAGATTGACAATATGCGTGAGGAGCATCAGGAGAAATTAATTCGCGATGCAGAGAAGGTGGCTGCACAGGAGGCAGAAAAAGAAGCACAGAAAAAGTCAGACGAGCCAAGAAAGCCGATGGGATTCATTACAGTGTCTATCGGAGCCGGCTTGAATGATATTTTCAAAGAATTAGGTGCTGATTATATTATCGAAGGCGGACAGACTATGAATCCAAGTACGGAGGATATGCTGAATGCGATTGATCAGGTGAACGCAGATACGATCTTCATTCTGCCGAATAATAAGAATATTGTGCTTGCTGCAAATCAGGCAAAGGATCTTGTAGAGGATAAGGAGATTGTCGTAATTCCTACGAAGACGGTTCCACAGGGAGTCACAGCGATCATTAACTTTATGCCGGATGCGGATGTAAAGACGAATGAAGAAGCAATGTTAGAAGGAATTCAGAATGTGAAGTCCGGACAGATTACCTATGCGGTAAGGGATACCCATATTGATGATAAAGAGATCCATGAGGGTGATATCATGGGCATTGGCGATAAGGGAATTCTGGCAGTAGGCAAAGAGATTGAAGAGACAACGAAAGACATGCTGTCTCAGCTTGTGGATGATGACTCTGAACTGATCAGCCTGTATTACGGCGAGGATGTGAAGGAAGAAGATGCAGAGAGATTCATCAGTGAGATTGAAAGCCTGTATCCGGATGTAGATGTGGATGCGCATTTTGGCGGACAGCCAATCTATTATTATGTGCTTGCTGTTGAATAAGCCTACTGATAGAATGATCTGAATAAAACAGAGCCAGAAGTCTGTAACTGTAGGGAATTGTTCCTGAAGTGCAGAACTGGCTCTGTTTTTCACTGGGGATATTCGTTTTCGTGAAGAAATTATTTGGCTGCTGTATAATTTATAGCATAGAATCTAGTAGCAGAGTTATGAGTTGGAATTGTGTGAGGCATATATGATTGAACAGACCAGTATAAAGGAAATCAAAGGGATTGGAGAAAAGACGCAGAAATTATTTGAAAAAGTCGGTGTCAGTACGGTGGGAGATCTGATCAGATATTATCCAAGAGGATATGATGTTTATGAAGATCCAGTACCTATTAGCGAGGTTGAAGAAGACAGGATACAGACCGTGACAGGAGCAATCTTTGGGAGGGTCCAGGTATCCGGAACCCGGAATATGCAGGTAACGACGCTATATGTTAAGGATCTGACAGGAAGTTTAAAAGTAATCTGGTTTCGTATGCCGTTCTTGCGTAATACGCTTGCCAGGGGTGGCGTGATTACACTGCGGGGAAGAGTGGTACGTAAGCGGGACGGACTGGTGATGGAACATCCGGAGATCTTTTATCCAAGTGAGAAATACGGTGATAAACTGAATACGCTGCAGCCAATCTATGGTCTGACAGCAGGACTTACGAATAATGCGGTTGCAAAAGCGGTAAGGCAGGCGCTGGATGGGCTGGATCTGTCGAAAGAGGTGTTGCCGGATGAACTGCGGATGCGTTATGGGCTGGCGGAGTATAATTATGCGGTTCGCGGAATTCATTTCCCGGAAGATAAAGAGGTATTCTATCATGCCAGAGAGCGTCTGGTGTTCGATGAATTTCTCGCATTCATCTTGTCGCTTAGAAAATTGAAGGATAAGAATGAAAAATTAGAGAATGAATATGTAGTCGGGAAGAAGCCGGAGGTTGACGAGTTTATCCGGAGACTTCCATTCCGGTTGACCAATGCCCAGAGTAAGGTGTGGAGAGAGATTGCCGACGATATGGCATCGGATACAGTGATGTCTAGGCTGGTACAGGGAGATGTAGGTTCTGGGAAGACAATCGTGGCTGTGTTGGCACTTATGAATGTGGCTTTGAACGGTTATCAGGGGGCTATGATGGCACCAACGGAGGTGCTGGCAAGACAGCATTATGAGTCGATTACGAGATTGTTCGAGGAGTATGAAATTAAGATTAAAGTGGAACTGCTGACGGGATCTATGACAACGAAAGAGAAACGCAGGGCATATGATCGGATTGAATGTGGATATGCACGTATTATTATTGGAACGCATGCTTTGATACAGGATCGGGTGAATTATGATTGTCTGGCGCTGGTTGTGACGGATGAACAGCATCGCTTTGGCGTGAAGCAGAGGGAAACATTCGCCAGAAAGGGCGGGATGCCGCATGTACTGGTTATGAGTGCAACACCCATACCGAGAACACTGGCAATCATCCTGTATGGCGATCTGGATATCTCTGTGATTGATGAACTTCCGGCAAATCGTCTGCCGATCAAGAACTGTGTGGTAGATACCGGATATCGCAAGACCGCGTATACATTCATGAAGAAGCAAGTAGCGGAGGGGCGACAGTGCTATATCATCTGTCCGATGGTGGAAGAAAGCGAACATCTGGAAGTGGAGAATGTCATGGATTATGCGGCATCCCTTCAAGCGGAGCTGGGCAATGAGATCGTGGTTTCCTATCTGCATGGCAAGATGCGCCAGTCGGAGAAAGATGATATTATGGAACGTTTCGGGAAGAATGAGATACAGATTCTTGTCTCTACCACTGTGATCGAGGTAGGAATCGATGTGCCGAATGCTACGGTAATGATGATTGAGAATTCCGAACGATTCGGTCTGGCACAGCTTCATCAACTTCGCGGACGCGTGGGAAGAGGAAAATACCAGTCTTATTGTATCTTTATGAGCAGTTCAAAATCAAAAGAGACAAAAGAGCGTTTGAATATATTGAATCAATCGAATGATGGTTTTAAGATTGCAAGTGAAGACTTGAGACTTCGCGGTCCGGGAGATCTCTTCGGCATCCGCCAGAGTGGTCTGATGGACTTCCGGCTCGGCGATGTCTATCAGGATGCGAAGATTCTCCAGATGGCAAATGAGGCTGCGGATATGTTAGAAACGACTGAAAATGAATGGTTGAAAAATCTTCCAAATTATGAAGGAACTTCTAGTGTAATAATTTAAATCCTCCATATACTATGGGTGTAACAAAAATAAAAGTTACAAAGTTACAAAAAGGAGGAGTATAACAATGACAAGTTCATCAAACAGAGCAGCAGTACCAGAAGCAAAGGGAGCATTAGACAAGTTCAAGTATGAGGTGGCAAACGAATTAGGAGTACCGTTGACAGATGGTTACAACGGAGACCTGACATCTAGACAGAACGGTTCTGTTGGCGGTTATATGGTTAAGAAAATGATCGAACAGCAGGAAAAACAGATGGCTGGTAAATAACAAGTGAATGAAATTGGGACGTAGTAAAATGCATTTTTACTACGTCCCAAATTTCATTTTTAGGTTGTCAAAGCATTCGGAGGGAGCTGCCAGTAGCAGGTCCTGTAGGTACCAAAGTGACAAATGGGGTGTACCTGATTACAATGATAGAAAACGCGAGTAAATAAATTGTAGAAAATTGTCGTCAAAAAATGAAGCAAATAAGAAAAAAATCAGACAAAACGTTTGCGATTGCTGGGGAAATGTGGTAGTCTATAGGTAGAAAAAATAATATTTCGTTATCAATTGGATATCATGTCCAATTTAAAAAGTGGAATTACATCTTTATCTTCCACTATATCTAGTCTGAGTAATCAGGCGAATCAATGAAGGGCAGGTCAGAATTATCAGCATTACCTCTCTTCGTCTGTGTACAAGGGATAATATTACGGAAAATACTTCAAAGCACAGGTATATTTTATACATATTCTCATTACAATTATATTAACAGACAAAAACCCGTGAGGAGCCAGTGTATGAAATCAATTATGGCAGTTTTATTAAGTGCCTTGTTGTGTGTACAGCCGGTATATGCCATGACAGTGCAAGAACCGATTATGTACACGGATACTCGTGATGAGTCAGATGCCCAAAAGGGAATAGATACGCAGGAAGAGAGAGATGTACAAGAAGAACAGAATATTCAGGATGAAGCAGCAGAAGGAGAAACTGTATCAGGCATAGAGGTCAGTGCTCCTTCTGCTATTTTGATGGAATCCTCTACAGGACAGGTAATCTACGAAAAAGATGCAGACACTCCAAGACCACCAGCAAGTGTTACAAAGGTCATGACGTTGTTGTTGATCTTTGATGCATTGGAGGAGGGGAAGATTCATCTGGAAGATGAAGTGACAACTTCGGAGTATGCGGCATCGATGGGAGGTTCCCAGGTTTTTTTAGAGCCGGGAGAAGTACAGACGGTGGATACTTTGATCAAATGTATCTCGGTAGCGAGTGCCAACGATGCCTGTGTTGCCATGGCAGAACACATCTGTGGCAATGAAGCGGAATTCGTAGCACAGATGAATCAGCGTGCCGAAGACCTTGGAATGAAAAATACACATTTCGAGAATTGCAATGGATTGGACGTAGACGGTCATTTGACGACAGCAAGAGATATCGCGCTGATGTCCAGAGAATTAATTACTACATATCCTCAGATTCATGATTATTGTACCATTTGGATGGAAAACATCACACATACAACCAAAAAAGGCACATCCGAGTTCGGCCTTACCAATACAAATAAACTAATCAGGCAGTATGAGTATGCAACAGGACTTAAAACTGGTTCTACCAGCAAGGCAAAATTCTGTGTATCTGCAACTGCGAAGAAGGATGATATAGAATTAATTGCAGTCATCATGGCGGCAGAAGACAGTAAAGCCCGTGTACGTGATGCGATTACACTATGCAATTATGGCTTTGGAAAATGCAACAAATATCAGGAAGAAAAGATAAAGGCTCTAGAGCCTGTGGAAATCAAACGGGGAGTGGAAAAGACAGTAAATGCCGCTCAAAAAGAGTCCTTTGCATATGTTGATACAACAGGCGCAGACTTAAAGACAATTGAAAGAAAAGTTACTCTAGAGAAAGATATAAAGGCTCCCATAAAAAAAGGCGATAAGATAGGCGCAGCAAAATATTACCTAAACGGAACAGAGATTGGCAGCGTAGATATACTGGCAACAGAATCCGTAGAAGAAGTTAGTTATCGGAGTGCGATTGAGGATGCGGCAGAAGAATTCTTATTATAAGAATACATATACTGCATGAATGTCGGAGAACAAACGATTATCAACATCAGATTCCTTTGAAGAATATGCGGTGGAGAGAGAAGGGGAGGTGAATTGATTGGGAATTTAGGGGAGAAAGTGGAGTGTTGGAGGTGTACGGCGCAAGGGCAGGGAAGGTGTGGGCTGTAGTCGGATCATTTCGCCAAGACCTCGTAACAGAAAAAGATACCGTCCGTTCTAGCCGGTCATATTCGCCGTAAGCCCTTGATGGTCTTACGACTCAGATGCCCTCGAAACCAGGACTTGTAGTCCTGGTTTCGCACGAACTGACGGTATCTTTTTCTGTAACGGGGTCTAAGGCGAAATAATACGGTCACAGCCCACACCTTCCCTGCCCTTGCACCTGACATCTCCGTGGACTCAAGGCTATCTCCAGTGTGGGATTCCGGCGGGAGTGGATGTGTGGAGCGGTATTGGTGGGGATACTGGTGGGAGTGAATGTGTGGGGGGATTGGTGGGGATACCGGGGTGATACATGGAGAAATATTGGGTGAAAGATGGAAGAGTGGGCGTGTGAAAAGAACAGGAGGGGTGCTATTCGCTTTTAAATATCCCATGTGTTCCGGAATCGTCCGGCGATATGTGATATAGTGCAAATTACAAGTCAGGCTATGCATGCTTGCATACCTTGCTCAAAAAGGATTGTTCTACGGTATGCATTGATGAAAAATTATATGTAAAGCATATTCCCTGCACTAATTTATGTCTTAATCACA
>NZ_JBNPMC010000040.1:0-31023 GCF_050313795.1 Bariatricus sp. SGI.154 | reverse complement strand
ATACGTGCATGGGTTTTATACATCTGTCAACTCATCAATATGCTTATGAGGAACCATAATCTCCAACTGCTTATTCAGGTTATCAATTACGACCTCATCATGCTCTCCACCGAATTCCCCATCCAGCGTCCATGGAATCTCTTCCAGGGATTCAAAAGTAATATGCCCCGTCTTAAAAGTATACATGTGCTTAGTATCCACCTGCTCAATTAATAGAGCCGCAATGATCTCCTGCAAAGCAATCGGATTCGTCGGGCGCTTAATCAGAGTCACCTCGAATAATCCGTCGTCAAATGCCACCTGCTTGCCAATCATATTCCGAAAGCCGCCCACAGACCGAGAATTCGTTACCATACCAAAGATAAATTCGTCCTCGATCACCTCATCATCGTGAGTTACTTTAATCCTGTAAGAAGGCACATTGAACAGCCGCTTCGTTCCTTCCAGAATGTAAGCCATATGCCCCAGAATATTCTTCATCTCCTGCTTCGTCTCATAAGACACATCCGTAAAAATCCCAAACGCTGCAACATACACGAAGATATCATCATTGAACTTACCAACATCACACGGAAACAGCGCTCCATTCACCGCATTATCCGCAGCCTTCAAAAGTCCCTTCGGGATATGCAGGCTGTTCGCGAAATCATTGGTCGTTCCCGTCGGGATATAGCCAACCGGCGTTCTCTCACTTCTTCGCATCATTCCGGTCACAACCTCATCGATTGTTCCGTCTCCGCCGCTGCATACAATCAGGTCATAATCCTCGGCATTGTATTTTAACACCTTCTTATATGCATCTTGATATGCCTGTGTCGGATACGCCACCACTTCATATCCTGCCTTTACGAAAATATCAATGATATCTGACAATTTTGGTTTCAAAAGTTCTTTTCCCGCATGCGGATTGTAGATAAATAACAAACGTTTCATAATATCGCATCCTCCTTCTCTTACGAATCAACCATCACCAAACGCCTATTAAATAATATAAGAAAAGGGCATATTCATGCCCTCCTTCTCTTATTCATTATGTATTACTGCAATCTATGATTAGTTGCATCCAGACAGGAAGTTCTCTACACCTGCTGCCGCTTCATTCTCGTCGTCTCCCTCTGCTACCACCGTAATACACTCACCTTGTTGCAATTTTAAGCTCATCATTCCCATAATGCTCTTGGCATTAATCTTCTTGTTATCAACCTCAATATATACCTGGCTAGCATACTGACTTGCTTCCTGAACCAGATGTGCAATTGGACGGTCTTCCATATCCATATTATTTTGAATAGTAACAGGTCTCTTAATCATAAAAAATTGCTCCTCCTTGCTATTCCCTTAACTTTTCTGCTATCTCACTTAATTTCCTGAGCCGGTGATTCACTCCTGATTTCCCGATTGGATTTTCCAAAAGTCCTCCCAGTTCCTTTAAAGTTGCATCCGGATATGTCAGACGTGTAAGGGCGACGTCCTTCAAACCTTCTGGCAACTTGTCAAAACCCGTGGTATCTCTTATATACTTAATATCCTCAATCTGCCTTACGGCAGCGGACACGGTTTTGTTAATATTCGCCGTCTCGCAGTTGACCTTGCGGTTGACAGAATTACGCATCTCTTTCATAATCCTGACATTCTCAAGTTCCATCAGTGCCACATGGGCTTCCATGACATTCAGTATGTCAACGATCTGCGAGCCTTCTTTCAGATATACAACGTAGGTCTTCTTCCGCTGAACGATCTTCGCTTCCATATCAAAATTGTTCATCATATTCTTAAGATAATCTGCCTGCTCCCTCGTATTACATACAATCTCAAAATGATATGATTTGCTCGGATCACTCATAGAACCTGATGCAATAAATGCTCCCCGAATATATGCCCTCTTACAACAGACGGCTTGTACGATTGCATTCTTAACTGCTAACAGTTCCTCTCCCTTTGCATAGACCAGATAACTGCAGCTGCCCTTCGCAATATTCCTACGAATTGCGATATCAGTTCTTATATTAAATGTTTTTTTCAATAATGTAAAGCATTTTCTTGCAACTGAAAGATTTTCCGTGTGCAAACGTATCATGCATACCCCTTTTTTGCTCTCGGCAAACTCTCCGGTCATATGAATAAGAGCAGACAATTCTGCCAGATTACAATGCCTTGCCTTCGCATAATGTGCTGTCAATTCTTCCTTTATCATACCCGAAAATGACATCTCATACTCCTATCTTGCCTTGGTAATTGCATCCTTTCCAATATCACGGTGCTCAATGCGGATTCCATAATTTTCATTCTGCTTCAAAGCAGCGAATAATTCATTCGCCAAAGTAACTGAACGGTGTTTTCCGCCGGTACATCCAATTCCAATTACAAGCTGGGTCTTGCCCTCCAGTATATAATTCGGTATCAGAAATTCTACCATATCAACCAATTTATCCAGGAACTCCCTCGCCTTCTCATTATCCATTACGTAGTCCCTGACTTCTCTGTCATTCCCACTTTTTGGTCGTAATTCTTCTATATAATATGGATTCGGAAGAAAACGCACATCAAACACAAGATCCGCATCTGCCGGTATGCCATATTTGAATCCAAAAGAAAGTACAGAGATATAGAGATTCTTATATTCTTTGTTCTCTACAAATATCTTATTCAACTCTGCCTTCAGTTCTCTGGTCAGCATATGGCTGGTATCCACCAGATAATCCGCCTTCTCTTTCAGAAATGATATCCTTTCTCTTTCTTTTCGGATTCCCTGGTCAACACGCCCCTCTTTCCCCGCCAATGGATGGGAACGCCTTGTCTCCTTGTATCGTTTCACAAGAACGGCATCGCTGGATTCCAGAAACAGAATCTCATATTTTAATTCTGCCGCATCCAGTTCCTTCAGTACTTTTTCCAACTCCGCCAGGCTCTGTCCACTCCGTATATCCACGCCAAGCGCCGCTTTATTGATCTCGCCTCCTGGCACTCTTAAAAGGTCTGCCATCTTCGGAATCAGCGGAACAGGCAGATTATCTACGCAAAAATACCCAACATCTTCCAGCATCTTAAGTGCCGTACTCTTTCCCGCTCCTGACATTCCTGTTACTATTACACATCTCATCTTAGAATTCTCCCAGTCTCTTCACTTCCGGTTCAAGTTTTACTCCGAATTGTTCTTCCACCCGCTCTGACACCTGACGCATCAGTTCTGCTACATCAGCCGCAGTCGCATGATCCTTGTTAATTACAAAGCCGCAGTGCTTCTCTGACACCTGCGCTCCACCTACCTGGAATCCACGAAGTCCCGCGTCCTGAATTAATTTGCCGGCAAAATATCCTTCCGGTCTTTTGAAGGTGCTTCCTGCACTTGGATACTCCAATGGCTGCTTGCTTACCCGCCTCTCCTTCAGATCATCCATCACCGCTTTTATCGCATCTTTCTCTCCATCATGTAACTGTATCTGTGCCTCCAGTACGATGTAACCTTTTTTCGCAATGATGCTTGTTCGATATCCCAACTCCAATTTTTCTCCTGGTATTGTAATCATCTCTCCATCTGGCGTAAGTACCGTAACTTCTTTCAGGACATCTTTCATCTCACCACCATAGGCTCCGGCATTCATTACACATGCGCCACCCAGGGTTCCAGGGATGCCTGCCGCGAATTCGAACCCTGCAAGTTCTGCCTCCAGTGCCCGATTGGCAACCGCAGACAATAACGCGCCTGCCTGGGCTCTTACAACATCGCCTTCTATCTCGATCTGATTCATCTCTTTGTAAATCTGCACAATTACGCCCCGGTATCCCTGATCTGACACCAGAAGATTACTTCCATTTCCTAAGATATAATACGGCACGCTCTCTTTATTCAATAAATCCACGATACGCTTCACCTCATCCGGTGTCCTTGGCATCAGGAACAGGTCTGCCGGACCACCCACGCGGAAAGTCGTATGTCTTCTCATAGGTTCTTCGATTTTAATCTGCTCTTTTGTTACAATCTCTAATAATTCATTATATAATCTTTGATTCATGTTATTCTCCATTTTCATAATCTATTTCAAATTATATTGCTTCTCATTTTCTTCGTACATCATACACTAAATATCCCACAAATTCAACGCACACTTGCAAAATCACTATAAATGCGGTATATTAGTTCCAAGTAATTTTAATCAAAAAGGAGTGAACTTATCAATTGGACTCGAGTGATGTCACACAACTCATTATTCTACTTATTTTATTAGGACTGTCTGCATTTTTTTCATCTGCAGAGACAGCATTAACAACTGTTAACAAAATTCGAATCCGTAGTCTGGTCGAAGAGGGCAACAAGCGTGCCAAGACCGTATTAAAAGTCACGGATGATTCCGGCAAGATGCTAAGCGCCATATTGATCGGCAACAACATCGTTAACCTATCCGCCGCATCCCTGACCACTACGCTGGCTTATAATTTTGGCGGTTCCATGGTAGCAATTGCCAGTGGAATCCTGACCGTGCTGATCTTATTATTTGGAGAGATTACTCCAAAAACGATGGCAACCATACATGCCGAACGGATGTCATTAATATATGCACCGATCATTAGCCTGTTCATGAAGGTTATGACTCCTGCCATCTTCATTATTAATGGACTTTCTACCGGAGTACTATTCCTTCTCCGTGTGGATCCGAAAGCCAAGAATACGACCATGACTGAGAATGAATTGCGTACCATCGTAGATGTCAGTCACGAGGATGGTGTCATTGAATCCGATGAAAGGGAGATGATCAATAACGTATTTGATCTGGGCGATGCCAGAGCCAAGGACGTTATGGTTCCCCGTGTTCATGTAACATTTGCAGATATCAATAGTACTTACGAGGAATTAATCGACATCTTCCGTGAGGATAAATTCACAAGACTTCCGATTTTCGAGGAGACAACGGACAACGTAGTTGGTACTATTAATATGAAGGACTTGCTGTTATATGACAATCGAAAAGAATTTCATATCCGTGATATCCTTCGAGAAGCGTATTTTACTTATGAATATAAGAGTATCTCAGAACTTCTTGTGGAGATGCGCCAAGCTTCTTTTAACATTGCAATTGTATTAGACGAGTATGGCGAGACTGCCGGGCTGATCACATTAGAGGATATTCTGGAGGAGATTGTCGGCGAGATTCATGATGAGTATGATGAGAATGAAGAAGATTTTATCCAGCAAATCAGCGATCGCGAATATATCGTAGAGGGCTCTACGAATCTGGATGATCTGAATGACCGTCTGGAACTTCAGCTGCATTCGGAAGAGTACGATTCTCTTGGAGGCTTCATTATTGAACGTCTGGATCGTCTTCCTGAAGTAGACGACAGCATTATCAGCGATGATGGCATCCGCATGATTGTTGAGAAACTGGACAAGAACAGAATTGAAAGCGTGCATCTATATCTTCCGGAGAAACCTTTGGAGGACGACAACACTGATACAGACTAATCAATAAATGAACGATATAAAAAGCAGCGATAAAAACGAAGCATTGTTTTTATCGCTGCTTTTTATAACCCGTCATATAAGATCAAATTTAATATAGCATTTTCCGGACGCTTTCTTCTTTGAGATTATCTTTTGTCACCCAGGTATAGCCCGTATTGACAAATGCTTCATTCCCCATATCAAGAGATGCTCTTGCCGCTGCGATTACTGTCGCATATCCCATTCCGAACGGATTCTGAACGATTAGCCCCACAACTTTTCCATCTTCCAATGCTTCAATCTCTTCCTCGTCCGCATCAAATCCGACAACCTCCATATCTTTCGCTTCGTTTCTCTCTATCCCGTCAAGCGCAAGTTTTACTGCCGTACCGTTTGTTGCGTAACATCCTTTCAGATCCGGATGTTTGGCAAAGATATAGTCTATTACTTCCTCCTCCGTAATGCTGTCTGCTGTAACTAATTCCGCATCATGAGGAGCATCCCCTTCTTCTGTCTGATCCTTCTGATAAGTTCCTGCATTAATCTCGTCAGCAACGATCTGCTGCATCTCTGACAACTGATCCATGTGGTAGACATTTGCAATTGTAATATTCGGATGCTTATTCTGAATCTCTTCTTTAAAGGCGTTCTCACGATCCACAGCTGTCATGGATTTGGAATCGTGCACGAATAAAGCGATCTCTCCGGCATCATCAATGGCTTCCGCAAGTTTCCCTGTCGCCTCGCGGGCTGCCGCCTGGTTATCCGTTGAAACCATTGCCATCAATCCCTGATAATCGCTTCCCGAATCAAATGCAACGATCGGGATGTCACTCTCTGCCGCCAGATCAAATTGCACTTCGCAGGCACTCGCATCTGCGATGGCAATCCCAAGTGCCACCGGATACCTTGCCAGTTCTTCATCCAGAATATTCACCTGCTCATCAACATTGTCCGCTGTAGCCGGAGCGCTGTAGGTAACCTTAATCTTATCCTTTCCTTCATATCCAAGGTGTTCATTAAGATCCTTTGCCGCCTGTTCCGCGCCGGCTTTTACTTCATTCCAGTACTGGCTGCCTTCATCCTTCCCAATCACCGAGATATACGATCCCGGCTCCAGCCCCAGCCCATCTACGTTGTTGTAAGCAGACGGCTCTATCAGATCCAGTTTGCCTTGATACTCTTTCTCCTCTGTCTGCTGCTGTTCTATATTCGCAACAGGCTCCTTGTTTTCTTCTTTATCTTTCGGAGCCGTACATGCACATGTAAGCATTGCCACACATACTGCTGCCGCTATGACACTACTACTTTTCTTCATGACTTTTTCTCTCCTATGAATATATTCATCATTACTAACACAGAACACTATACACCAAAAACGTGAAAAAATGTTGAAAATTTTCTTAATTTTTTTAATTGGGGACACGGCAAATCGAAAAAGGGACACGGCAAATCGAAAAAAGGACACGGCAAATCCAATCGGGGACGGGGGAAATTGAAAAAACCCCCGTCCCCTCTTGTATATTTTGGGCTTTTGTATTATGATATGGATAGACTAAAAACTCTTTTATGTCTATATACTAAACAAGGAGGGTACATACTATGGCACACGTAATTAGTGATGATTGCTTAAGTTGTGGAGCATGCGCATCTGAATGTCCAGTTGGCGCTATCTCTCAGGGAGCAGATCATTTTGAAATCGATGCTGACGCTTGTGTTGACTGTGGCGCTTGCGCTGCTCAGTGTCCTGCAGGAGCTATCTCTGCTAACTAATGCAATTAAGCATTTGTTTATATCCATATTCTAAAAAGGAGGGTACATATTATGGCACACGTAATTACTGATGCATGTGTAAGCTGTGGAGCATGCGCTGATACATGTCCAGTCGGAGCTATCTCCGAAGGAGCTGATCACTTCGAGATCGATGCTGACGCTTGTGTAGATTGTGGTGCTTGCGCTGACGGATGTCCAGCAGGTGCAATCACAGAAGGCTAATTATCTTTAAAAAGCAACTACAAAAAAGAATGTGCTGTCTGGCACATTCTTTTTATATTTTATTTTTAACTGCTGACACCTTTTTACTTGTTTCGCATAATACCCATGCTATGATAAAGACGCCCATATAAAGGACAAGTTTTGATAAGGGGGTATAAAAACATGGGTAGCAACGCGTTAGAACAGTTAAAAAGGGAGACAAAAGATGATGCGAAACTATACAGCTGCATCAAAGAACTGTACGAGCAGGGCGTTCCGTTCTCTGAATTGAAAGCACTGATTCCGGATATCAAGCGCACCAGAGAGCAGCTACATATGAAGCGAATGCTCGAGAACAACAATGAGGTCCTGCTGTCTATGATCAGCAAAGAGATGTCCTTCCTTCTGGATGCCAAGGAACGCCAGGAGGAGGAAGAATTCAAAAAACTGGACCAGCTCATCCGCCAGCAGCAATCCTATCGGAAATCTGCCGCGGAAACCGGTCCAGTCAAAAAACTCAAGAAATTATTCTTGCCTGCTTAGGTTCGCGAACTTCGTGTATTCGCCAAGCCAAGCCAGATTAACGGTCCCCACAGGACCGTTTCTTTGTTTTGCGATGATAATCTCCGCCTGTTTCTTGAATTCAGAATCTTTATTATAATATTCATCTCTGTAAATAAACATAACCACATCCGCATCCTGCTCGATGGCACCGGACTCACGTAAGTCTGAAAGCATCGGGCGCTTGTCCGGACGGCTTTCTACCGCACGGCTTAACTGCGACAGCGCAATCACCGGAACATTCAACTCTCTTGCCAGTCCCTTAAGAGAACGGGATATCTCAGAGATCTCCTGCTGCCTGGACTCAGAACTCTTGCCCACGCTTCCGGTCATCAACTGCAAGTAGTCGATGATGATAACATCAAGCCCTTGTTCTAACTTATACTTACGGCATTTGGAACGAAGTTCTGATATGGAGATACCCGGAGTATCATCAATAATCAACTTGGACTTTCCGATGATGCCTGCTCCTTCAATCAGTTTCTCCCAATCCGAATCCTTCATATTGCCGGTTCTGAGCGCCTGGGCATCCACCTGGGACTCCAGTGAAAACAGTCGGTTCACCAACTGCTCCTTCGACATCTCAAGACTGAAGATGGCAACACTTTTATCTTTTTTAAATGCAATATACTGCGCAATATTCAGGACAAATGCAGTCTTTCCCATGGAAGGTCTGGCCGCTACCAGCACCAGGTCTGATGGCTGCAGTCCTGATAATTTATAATCCAGGTCTATGAATCCCGTCGGGATTCCGGTTACTGTCCCCTTGCTCTTGGAAGCCTTCTCAATCTTCTCCAGGGCATTCAACACCACCTGCTTGATTGGCACAAAATCTCCGGTATTCCGTTTCTGTAACAATTCAAAGACCGATTTCTCGGTCTTTTCAAGTATTGCTTCCAGCGATTCTTTTCCAGCATAACACGTATTGGCAATCTCTTCATTCAATTTAATCAATTTACGCATCACAGCCTTATTCGCCACAATCTCAGCATAGTACCTGACATTCGCTGAAGTCGGGACTGCCGTTACCAAGTCCTTCACGAACTCAAGGCTTGCAATCTCTGCCGGAACATCTTTCTCCTTCAGCCTCTCCTGCAAAGTAATCAGATCCACCGGCTTCCCTTCATTGAAAAGTTCCACCATAGAGTCAAAGATCACTCCATAGGCACTCTGGTAGAAGTCATTGCCACTGATGATCTCAGATGCCGTTGTTATAGCATCTCTATCCATCAGCATTGCTCCTACCACAGACTGTTCTGCTTCTATACTATGGGGCATTACTCGCTTAATGAGCGCCTCTTCCATGCCTATTCCTCCTAAGCCTCTTCCGTTACAATCACCTTAAGTTCAGCTGTAACCTTCGGATGCAGTTTGATCGGTACGGTATGTGTACCCAATGTCTTAATCGCTTCTTTTAACTGAACCTTTTTCTTATCTACATCCAATCCCATCTGCGCTTTTACTTCTGCTGCAATCTCTTTGGACGCAACAGAGCCGAATGCCTTGCCGCCTTCGCCAGTCTTGATAGACACTTCAATCTTGCCAGCCTCGATCTTCTTTCCAAGTTCCTGTGCCGCCTCATACTGCTCCTGCGCAATCTTATCCTCATTCGCTTTCTTTAACTTTAGGTCATTCAGATTCTTGCTGTTAGCCTCTAACCCTTTTTTCTTCTTCAGGATAAAATTTCTTGCATAGCCATCACTTACTTCTACAATCTCACCTTTTTTTCCAAGAGATTTTACGTCTTCTGTCAATATTACTTTCATCTTATATGTCTCCTCTCTCCATCATGTCATCAATTACCTGTTTCAAGCAGGCCAACGCTTCATCCATATCCGTATGGTTGAACTGCGCGCCTGACGCATTCATATGACCGCCTCCACCAAGGCGTTCCATAATAATCTGCACATTCACCTCATCAATAGAGCGTGCGCTCACATAGATTCTTCCATTATATTCCGTAAGAACAAAAGATGCCTTAATCTGGCTGATATCCAGCAACTCATTGGCAGCCTGGGCACCAATAATGGTCGGACTCTCAATATGAAGGTTCACGCCTATTGCAATGGCAAACTTCTCACGGTACACTTCTGAACTGCTGATAATCTCAGCCTTCGCACGATAAGATTCCATATCATCACGGAACATCTTGCGCACCAGCGTAATATCCGCGCCACACCTGCGCAGGAATGCCGCCGCCTCAAAGGTACGCACACCCGTACGGTTTACAAAATTATTCGTATCAATCATGATTCCGGCATAGAGGCTGCTCGCCTCAATCTTTGGAATCTTAACATCATCTACAATATACTGCAGAACTTCTGCTACCATCTCACATGCCGAAGATGCATAGGGCTCGATATAAGAAAGCAGCGCATTGTCAATATTATCACTGCTCTGCCTGTGATGGTCAAGCACCACGATCGTCTTCGCGATCTTCAGAAGTTCCTCACATTCTGTCATCTGCGGACGGTTGGTATCCACAACGATGACCATAGAATTCTCGTCAGCCATGTCTATCGCCTGATCTGAGTTCAGGAACAGATCATCCGGATAATCCGGATCATTCTCAAAACTTTCGTACAGCGGACGAAGCGAAGCCGATACTTCATTAATTACGATACTCGCCTTCTTCTCCAGTGCTGCTGCCGCGCGGCAGATACCCATCGCCGCTCCAAACGCATCCACGTCGGTCAGTTTATGACCCATAACGAAGATCTTATCCTTTACCGTAATAAATTCTCGAAGCGCCTCTGCCTTGACCCTTGCTTTTACACGGGTATTCTTAGAAGTCTGCTCCCGCTTTCCTCCATAGTAAGTAATACCACGGCAATCTTTGATCACTGCCTGGTCGCCGCCACGGGCAAGCGCAAGGTCGATTGCCACACGGGCGAAATTATAACTCTGGGAATACGCCTCACTGCTAAGCCCCAGACCAATACTCAGGGTGGCTGGTATTCCATTTCCAATATTCACCGACTTAACGTCTTCTAGAAGAGAAAATTTGTCTTCTTCTAACTGCTTAAAATATTGCTTCTGGATAACAATAAAATACTTATCCGTCTCCATCTTCTTAACGATACCATTGACCTTAGCAATGTACTGGTTAATCTTCCGGTCTACCAAAGCAACTAACAATGACTGGCGCACTTCTTCCACACTGTTAATCACTTCATCATAATTATCAATATAAATCAGTCCCGCAATCAGACGCTGTTCTTCTGTCGCCTTAATGTATTTGTTCAGTTCCGTTACATCCTGAAGATATACCGCAATAAAATATTCCTTCTCTTCCGGCATCTTAAGAAGATGCTCCGTATCACTGAAATCACCTATTGGTACTCTGCGCAGTTCCGCCTTATATTCCTTATCCTCATAGTATACATCCATCTCGACTTTCTCAGAGTCTTCTTTTGGGAAGATACTCTTGTTTAATTCCGGAATGTATTTGCTGATATATGCATCTCCCTTGGGTTTGCCGCCTAAGATCGCCTCAAACTGGTCATTCATCCAGATTGCTTTCCCATCATCCATCAGAATCGCATAGGGTATCGCCAGTTCTTTCAGCAATGTATTCTGCACGATTCCATACTGGGCAGCGAATTCAAGCAGATCTTTCATAATGATAGACTTACTATACACATACAGAATACCTACCATAACAATATAGATCAGGACGAATATAATCATCAGAAGCCCCGCACGTCTGTCGATCACAAAGATCCAGATATTCATTGCAACCAGAAGCACCGCCATGATCATCGGCCACTGAATAAATAGTTTTAATTGTCCTTTCAACTGCACTTTTTCTTTTTCTTTTTTCTTCTCTGACATAACTCCAACCTCAAGATTATTTACAGAACACGATGTACGGAGTTATTATACCACTTTTCTACGCAAAAGGAAAGACGGCATTTTATCTCAAAAATGCCGCCCTTTTTCTACCTATAATTTTTTATTAACCTTTGTATCCTTCCGGATTCTGCGACTGCCATCTCCAGGTATCCTCACACATCTCTTCAAGCCCGCGCTCTGCCTTCCATCCAAGCACCTTCGCAGCCTTATCAGGAGCCGCATAACACATCGCAATATCTCCTGCTCTTCTTGGCTTGATCTCATATGGAATCTCCTTGCCGCAAGCCTTAGAGAATGCCTTCACCATATCCAGAACAGAGTATCCAACTCCCGTTCCCAGATTGATCACATCCAGTCCCGGATTCGTGAAAATATACTGGATTGCCTTCACATGGCCAATCGCCAGGTCAACCACGTGGATATAATCACGCACTCCCGTACCATCCGGAGTATCATAATCATCCCCGAATACGCCCAGTTTCTCCAATTTTCCTACTGCAACCTGGGAAATATACGGCATCAGATTATTCGGAATGCCCTTCGGGTCTTCTCCGATACGTCCGCTCTTGTGAGCGCCCACCGGGTTAAAATAACGAAGCAGAATTACGTTCCATTCCGGATTCGCTTTCTGAAGGTCAGACATGATCTGTTCCATCATGGACTTCGTCCATCCGTAAGGGTTCGTACACTGTCCTTTCGGACATGCTTCCGTAATCGGAATCTCTTCCGGGCTTCCATATACGGTTGCAGATGAACTGAACACGATATTCTTTACGCCTACTCTGTTCATCACATCCATCAGTGTCAATGTACCTGTAATATTATTCCGGTAGTATTCTAATGGCTTCTGCACGGATTCCCCAACCGCTTTCAATGCTGCACAGTGAATGACTGCATCCACAGATTCTGCCTTGAACATTGCTTCCAGAGCCTCTGCATCCATCACGTCTCCTTCATAGAATGCAATCGTCTTTCCAGTCAGTTCTTCTACCCTCTTAATCGATTCTTTCGAAGAGTTGCAGAGATTATCATATACTACAACCTCAAAGCCTTCATTCAACAATTCCAATGCAGTGTGGCTTCCAATGTATCCTGCGCCGCCTGTAATTAATATCTTTGCCATCGTCTTACCTCCTATCTATTTTCACTGTTCTTAACTGCAAGTCTCTTGCCTGCGAATTTATGATCGGATAAACTTTCTATTCTTCTAGCAATTGCTATACTTCTTCACGATCTCCTGCATGGTATCCCATTTCTGCTCCATGTCTTCTACCAGTTTAAACTGTGTTCTGCAACGGTCAAGATTGTGTCCCTCTCTGTGAATCTTGAAATAAGTATCCCCCTGAAGATAGTCGGTCAGGAAACGCATACCACACTCAAAGGTCATAACCTTCGCACCCATCGGCATCAATTCAATCTCCTTCTGCGTCAGTCTTCCTGCACATCCTTCGATGAATCCCTTCGCATACAGATCGAATAATTCCATGCTGCAGGATACCTTGTCAAGATCCTGTTCATCTTCTGCCGCCGTGCTGGCACCGAATCGGATGGAATCCCCAAAATCATTCATCGCAAGTCCTGGCATAACCGTATCAAGGTCGATCACACAGATTGCTTTTCCCGTCTCGTTGTCAATCATGATGTTATTCAATTTCGTATCGTTATGAGTTACACGAAGCGGCAGTTCTCCTTTATCCTGGAGTTCAGCGAAACAGTTGGCAACATCTTCATGATCCAGTACGAACTGAATCTCTTTTTGAACAGATGCTGCTCTTCCCATCACATCTTCCTCTACCGCTTTCTTGAATACAGCAAATCTCGCTCTGGTATCATGGAAGCCTTTGATCGTCTCATGCAATGTCTCTGCCGGATAATCTGCTAATAAACACTGAAAATTACCGAATGCAACCGCACTCTGATAGAAATGCTCCGGCTTCTCTACCTGGTCGTAACTGGTAGCATCTGTGATGAATCTGTAAGAGCGCCAGTAATCTCCTCTGGAATCGCGATAATATGGCTTGCCATCCAGGGCTGAGATTACATTCAGAGTCTCTCTCTCCGGATCTCCGTGATTCTCAATAATCTTATTACGAAGATGTGCGGTTACGCCCATAATATTTTCCATTAATTCCACTGGCTGGTTGAATATATCTTTGTTCATTCTCTGAAGAATAATCTTGATATTTCCCATTCCTGCGATCTCAAATATCAGCAGATAGGTGTCATTGATATGCCCACTTCCGTAAGCATTTCCCCTTACCAGTCTTCCTTCATACCGAAAATTAGCGATTGCTTCTGCAATCTGAATTGGCAATGTCTGTGTCATTACGCTTCCTCCCACAGATGTTCCGGATAGAGACCATCTTCTTTCATCTTCTTAATCGCTGCAACAACTACCGGCTTATCTTCCTTATATGTTACTCCATACCATTTGTCCGCAGACTTAAGAACTGCTACTGTCGCCTGGTCTGCCCCTAAAAGATTACTTACAACTGCTGGCAGGAAGTACTCGCATTTCATCGGGTTGCTCTTAAGCCCTTCTTCTAAGAATGCCGGGAATCCGTCTCTGATCTCAGTCAGGATGCTGTGAGTGAAGCCCCACATATTCATAGACACGATTGCATCTGCCGGAACAGATACCCAAGTCGTACCATCATCCTCTGTAAATGCGATTCCGCCGTCACGTTTCTCAATTCTGGTTCTTTCATGAATGCCGATCAATTCACCTTCCGCATTCATATCGCAGATACCGCGCGCCACATGTCCGTTATCCGTTACGGTATTGCCAAGCTGATATCCAACCATTGTGTAACGGTATTTGTCATCATCTTCATGAGCAACAAGATAATCATAGATTAACTGAAACGCTTCTCTTCCATAATAGTCGTCTGCATTGATTACTGCGAATGGTCCGTCAATCTGATCGATACAGCTAAGCACAGCGTGCGCTGTTCCCCATGGCTTCACACGTCCTTCCGGAACCTCGAAGCCTTCCGGAAGATTGGTCAGTTCCTGATATGCATAGGATACTTCCATATACTGTCCGATACGATCGCCAATCGCGCCCTTGAAGTCAGCCTCATTTTCCTTCTTAATAATGAAGATTACTTTCTCGAATCCCGCTCTTTTTGCATCATACATGGAAAAATCCATGATAATATGACCTTCTGCATCTACCGGGTCAATCTGTTTCAGTCCACCGTAGCGGCTCCCCATACCTGCCGCCATAATTACTAATACTGGTTTGTTCATTGTCTTTCCTCCACATCTGATATCCACTTCTAATTTCTGAGAAACTGTTTCCCTTATCTGCAATCATTGTATTACAAAGGCAGCCAAAAATCTTTATCTTATATTCTCCTTGATTTGCACAATCTGCATTTATGTTTTGCATTTTCCCTACAAAGGGGGTATTATATTTATATAGGCGTACGGAATCCCCCCCTTGCGGGAACGAGACAACGATATACTATGGCAGACAGCGCCGGGAAAGGACTACAACATGGGATATAACGGAATCACACTGAAAAATTCTATTTCCATCAGCAAGATATACAGCATTCATTATTTTGAATATATGAGTAATTTTTCTTTTGCAGGAGAATCGCATAACTTCTGGGAATTCATCTGTGTAGACAAGGGAGAAGTGGGGGTAACCGCCGGCAAGACCTATACGGTATTGAAGAAAGGCGATGTCGCCTTCCACCAGCCTAACGAATTCCACGATGTCAATGCTACCGGGAAGATCGCGCCGAATCTGGTCGTGATTGCCTTCCAATGCGATGATGAGGCTATGGACTTTTTCCGGGAACGAATCTTACGAATCGATGAAACGGAGCGTAATCTTCTTGCCAATATTATAATAGAAGCAAGACGATGCTTTGACTGTCGGCTGGACAATCCTTATCTTCAGAATATGCCTTTGAAAGAACCCGATATGTTCGCTGCCCAACAGTTGATCCGGCTCTATCTGGAGCATTTCCTGATTCATCTGATTCGGAGATACTCCAACCCAATCACACTTCACAAGCAACTTGTAAAATCTGAAGTTCCAAAAGCAACTAAGAGCAAGAGTGATGTCGAAGTGTTCAACAGGGTTGTCGATTATCTGGCAAGCCATCTGAATACAACCGTTACAATAGAACAGATCTGTAAGGACAACCTGATTGGGCGCTCACAACTTCAGAAGATCTTTAAAGAGCGATGTGATATGGGGATTATTGAGTATTTTACTTTAATGAAGATAAACGCTGCGAAAGAAATGATGCGGACGAATCATCTAAACTTTACCCAGATATCAGAACACCTAGGTTACTCTTCGATTCATTATTTTTCCAGGCAATTCAAGAAAGTGACGGGGATGACTCCTTCTGAGTATGCTTCATCGATTAAGGCGATGGCAGAAGGAAGTTTTTAAAAAGGGACACGGCAAATTCAAAAAGGGACACGGCAAATTAAATTGGGGACGGGGGAAATTGAGGTTTCCCCCGTCCCCTCCCCAGACTTAACTCAGGAGGTATTATGCCATATCAAAGATATAAATTCGACGCAACTGAATGTAGTTCCAAGATTCTAGATGATATTGACATCCAGTTATTGTACATTACACGTTCCGGCTACGACCGGCACTGGCAGAGCGTAATGCACTCACACCCATTTACCGAATTCTTCTACGTAGTCTCCGGCATGGGCAAGTTCAACATAGAGGGGAAGTCATTTTCCGTGAAAGAGGATGACTTCGTCGTCATCAACCCGAATGTAATGCACACGGAATTCGCCGATGGAAAGAACGCCCTTGAATATATCGTACTCGGCATTGAAGGGATCTCTTTTCAGCAATCCTCACACAACAAGGACTACAGCCTCTACAACCTGAAGAATCAGAGAAACGAGATACTGTTCTACCTGAAATCCATTATCCAGGAACTGCATGAGAAGAAGGAAGGGTATGTAGATATCTGCATGGATCTGCTGGAGGTCTTCATCCTTCTGCTGCGCCGAAGCACGAAGTCGACGCTGACATTCCCCTCTGTCAACAAGATCTCACGGGAATGCCGCTTCATCGAACAATATCTAGACGAACATTTTGCAGACGATATTACATTGGAGACGCTGAGTACCCTCACCCATATGAACAAATATTATATGGTACATGCGTTCAAGAAATATAAGGGGATATCACCTATTAATTACCTGACATACCGACGGATAGCCGAAGCAAAACATCTGCTCGAATCGACCAATTATCCTATCGCCAAGATTGCAGACGCTACCGGCTTCTCATCGCAGTCGTATTTTTCACAGGTATTTCGCAAAGAGACAGGGGTATCCCCTATCCAATACCGCAAGTTGGGGACGCAGTAAAAGTGCATTTTACTACGTCCCCAATTAACAAATGTCCTGTACCTTTTTGGAAAATGTCCTATACCCAAATGTATATTATCGTCCTCTAGATCTCATACCAGATAATCTCATTCGCATCCAGTTCTACATCAAAGGAACTTCCGTCCCCCTTATAAACCGTGGTCTTCTGCGGCTCGTACGTATTATTTACCACACAATACTTGCCATTTGCAACATAAGCGTGTACTTCCACATTATAGTTGCTGCTGAACCACCGATGCAATTCGCCTTCAGAACCGGAAGCCCAAAGAATTGCCCTGTAGAGAAGCCGGCTATTTTCAAAACTATACGGAAGTCCGCTGATATAAACACCACGGCCTTCGCCGAACTCATTTGCCGCAAGCTGTACTTCTTTATCAATCTGCTTAATCACAGTCGTTCCATCCAACGCAAAGATATTCTTCTTGCCTTCGCCAAAATCAATCTCGCCTTCGCAATCCTCAGTAATGAAGTGGTCATGCTCCTCCCAGTTATATTTATCCACATTCAAGGTGAAGCCAGTCTCCTCTTCCACGCCAAGAACTCCTGACAACTGGAAGAATCTTCCCTGCCACTGGTATGCTGCCGGCTCGCCGACACCAATGAAGCCGCCCCCCTGATAAATAAAGCGCTTAATTGCAGTAACGATGGTCTCGTCTTTCCAGTTCTCGCCACCTGTGTATGCAGTATAAGCATCACCCACATTCAGAATCACATCAATATCATCCAGGATAGCCGGATTCTCTCTGATATCGTCAAAAGAAATATATACAACATCAAATGGCGCACCGCTTAATGCCTCTATGATTCCTGCATAAGAATAATTCTGCTTATGATAGATTGCGTGATGTACCATATGATTGCCCCATGCACGCATCTTGCCCCAACTGTTCAGCACAGCAACCTTCTTCACGCAATATGGAACCGTACCCTTGATATTATCATACAGTGTACGGAATTCCTGACAAACTTCCTCCACATAGTCAATGAATTCCGGGAATTCCATCGCAAGTTTCAGATATCCGCCATATCCGATCCTGTCGATTGGCTTTCTAAGAATCGCTCTTCTTGCCGTTACCCAATTGACCTTCGCCTCTTTTACCGGATCACCACCCTCGTGGAAAGTATCCGGGAAGAAATACGGAAGGAAACGTCCTTCAATATATTTTACCCCTTCAATATCACTAAGGAGTCTGAGTGTCGCACCATTTCCCACGCTTCCCACTACAGCATCAAGTCCAATACTCTTGAATTCATCCATGAAAGGCTCCATGCCAATCCAGTGATCTCCCAGGAACATCATCGCTTCCTTGCCGCACTCATGCGTAATATCTACCATCTGCTTTGCAAGGCGCGCCACTTCCCTTCTCTGGAATGCCTGGAAGTCCTGGAATTCCTTAGATGGAACGCGATACGTATTGTTCATATAACCCTGATCAATAATGTATTCCGGACGGAATTTGTAGCCCACTTCTTCCTCAAACTGTTCTAAGATATATGGGCTTACAGATGCGGAATAGCCATACCAGTCTACATATTTTTCTCTTGCAAATTCATCAAAGATCAGCGTAAACTGATGGAAGAATGTAGTGTACCGGATTACGTCAATGTGCGGATTATCCTGAATATATTTTCTCAGGCGCTCCATCGAATATGCCTTGGTCTTCGGCTGGCGCACATCAAAAGTAATCTGCTTCTCAACGCCTTTCCAGTCGTTGGTCACTGCATTGTACATATGCACCGGATCCCACATGATATATGCAAGAAAACTTACGGTATAATCATGAAACTGCTTTGTGCGAAGGATTCTCACATCACCCTTCTCTTCATCATATTCCCAATCCTCTGTTGGTACGACTTCCCCTGTTGTACGGTCAATAACTTCCCACCATCTCTTGATGTCATCGCGTGAATTCACCGCCAGCATATCCGGATACAGGTGGTTCATCAGATGGATCTCCAAAGTATCCCCTACCGCATTATAGAACGGGGTCATAATATACATCTGCTGGATCTCATCCGGGTTTGCTTTCGCCCATTCATTATCTTTTCTCGTAGTATAGTAAGTAGAATATACCTTTGCATCCACATTTCTTAACTCTTCCGGATATTCAGTTCCGTCACAGTCACGGATTGCATCTGCTCCCCAGCGTTTTACAAGTTCCAGGGTCTCCGGAACCACATCTACATCCGTCGGGATTGTTACTCGTCCTCTTGTATTCTCGCTCATCTTTCTTCCGTCCTTTCTTTGTTTTTATATAATATACAATACTTACTTTTTCTTAAATGGTCAATCTTGTTATTGCTATGTTTTTTAGATATATTGCTTTTTATGAAATCTCTTGTATTTTCTTAAAATTTTAACGTTGACAGAATCTGCTGCTGACCAGCGTGCCCCAGTTTCGCTGGAAATACGGCAGTAAAAAGGAGACAGTCTCCTGCCTCCTGATACTTCATTCTATATCCTGCTTGATTCTCTCCTAATGCATTCCTACTTACTGCGGAATCTTAGAAAGTGCTGCTTCATCGCCCACCAGTGTCACATCATTATGCATCTGAAGAATAGATGCCGGAACTGCCGGCGTTACCGGACCGAAGAATGCCTTCGCCACGATATCTGCTTTATCTTCCCCACTTACAACTACCAGAATCTTCTTCGCCTGCATGATCGTCTTAATTCCCATGGTATATGCCTGTCTCGGCACTTCATCTGCGGAAGCAAAGAAACGCTTATTCGCTTCAATCGTTCTCTCTTGTAGATTCACACAATGTGTCTCTTTCTCGAACACTTCCCCTGGCTCATTGAATCCGATATGACCATTATGTCCAAGTCCCAAAAGTTGAAGGTCTACGCCACCCAGAGAGTGAATCAGTTCCTCATATCTTGCACATTCCTTCTCGCTGTCTGGCTCCATTCCGTCCGGAAGATGCGTGCTCTCAGGATTCACGTTCACTCGATCGAACAGATTCTGATGCATAAAATAATAATAACTCTGGTCATTCGTTCTAGGCAACCCCTTATACTCATCCAGATTAACTGTAGTTACTCCTGAAAAATCCAGATCCCCTTTCTTATACCACTCTACCAGCTGCTGATAAGTGCCAATTGGAGTAGAGCCTGTTGCCAGCCCCAGCACACAATCCGGCTTCATAATTACCTGTGCAGAGATAATATTAGCCGCCTTCCTGCTCATATCCTTGTAGTCCGTTGCTTTGTAAATCTTCATAACATACCTCCTGATATTTCATTACTTTTTATTGCATTTAATATTGCTTACTTTATTCAAATTCCTTACATCTTCTACTATCTGTCACCGTACGATCTCTGCCCCACCAAAGAATTCCGGCATATGAAAACTAGGAATATCCGACCGAATCGGAAAACACGAAGCATAATGTTCAACCGCCTTCGTCTCAGAGATCTTATAGAAATTACAGGTAAACTTGCTTCCCACATCCAGATTCAGTGGTCCATATACCCGATATAACACCTTTAACGGAATCCGAAGGCTGACACTCCAGAACTCCTCTTCTATCTTCGCCCTACAGCCGAACACTTCCCCTTCCTCCTTGGAGAAATGACTCCGATACATCCGCTCCGAACCATACGCCGCCAGCAAGGCTCCATTAGCATTCGCCTCAAAATTCATATAGATCGGAACGCCCTCGTTCCCCTTTCTTGTATCAAACTGGAAGAACGCTTCCATCGCGCTATCCCGATAGACCGGATCAAAATCCTTCATATACTTGCGAAGAGGTTCCTTCTCCTCGCACACCATCTTCAGATAGAATCCATCTCCCGGCACGAATCCAAGATAACCATAAGTCTTCGGAATCTCTTTCGTTCCCCACAAAAGACATTCCACACGAAATGGAGATACCCGCTCCAATTCCGCCGCATTACTGATTGCTTTCACCTTCATAGATAACATCCTCGCTTATTTTAAGTTCTCTTATTACTTTTTCAGCATTCTGTCTCTACACTTTTACGGTATCTTTAATGTATCAAAAAAGGGGAATAAAAACAAGATTATGCCAACATAAAGTCACGAACGTACAAAAAAAGTCGCCAATTGTGCTAAAATTAAAAAAGGGACACGGCAAATTAAAAACCGCCGCTATATAAAACAGCGGCGGTTCCAACTCATACTATATTCAATAATTATTCCTGTACGTATGGCATCAAAGCAATATGACGTGCTCTCTTGATTGCTACTGTAAGAGCTCTCTGGTGCTTTGCACAGTTACCTGTAATTCTTCTTGGAAGAATCTTTCCTCTTTCAGAGATGTACTTTCTTAACTTTGCTACATCCTTGTAATCGATCTCGTTATTCTCTTTACCACAGAATACACATACTTTTTTTCTTCTGCGTCCGCCGCCTCTTCTCTTGAAGCCGCCTTCTGGACGATTGCCTTTATCGTAAGCCATCTTGGTCTCCTCCTTTTTATTTGAAGTTCTGCTTCGTTTCACTCACCAGAACGGCCTTCTCACTAACATTGTAACATCCTTCAACTAAGTTCGAAAACACCTCACCAAGTTTCAAGATGGACTTTCACACTAGACTCATCTTTGCTTCACCAAGTGTTCAATGCCAGTGTTCAGTGCCTAATTAAACGGTAATTCCTCATCAATTCCATCCGGAATATTCATGAAGCCGTCGCCCGCATCAGAAACTGGTGCCGGTGCCGGTGTGGGAGCCGCCGAACGGTAACTTCCGATATTAGCATCGCTTGAAGCCTTGCTCTCAGCAAATTCCTGCTCTTCTACAACAACCTCTGTCGTGTAGACCTTCACGCCATCTCTGTTCGTGTAACTGCCCGTCTGGATACGTCCGCTAATTACAACTTTCAACCCCTGACGGTAATACTTCTCAGCATGCTCTGCCTGTCTTCCAAATGCCACGCAACTGATAAAATCTGCAGTTGCTTCTCCATCACGTCTGAATCTCCGGTCAACAGCCAATGTGAATCTCGCGATTGCCAAAGAGTTCTCTCCCTGTGAATATCTCACTTCAGGATCTCTTGTTAAGCGTCCCATCAAAATTACTTTATTCATATAATTACCTCTACTTCCTGCTTATGCTTCCTGTCTAACGCATAAATATCTGATCACGTTGTCCATGATGCGAATTCTCTGCTCGATTTCGCCTGGAGTCTCAGCATCAGATTCGAAGTGGATGAAATAGTAGTATGCTTCTTTCATCTTCTGAATTTCGTAAGCTAATCTTCTCTTACCCCATTCATCGACGTCTGAGATCTGACCACCGAAACGTTCAACTAATGCTTTTACTTTTTCGATAACCTGTGCTCTCTCGTCATCTTCGATTTTTGCACTGACAACAACAGCTAATTCATATTTGTTCATGTCGTCTTTGCACCTCCTTCTGGTCTTTTGGCCCCCGCTCAGTTTATGTGGGAGCAAGGATTACCTGCCGGTCACAGCCGACAGATTTCATGTATCACGGTTAAATATGATACCATAATCTACCGCTTGTTTCAAGCCTTTTTCTTCAAATCTTTTGTGTTTTTTTCCACCAATCTACGTGCAATCATAATCTGATGCCCGCACCCCAGGCATTTTAAACGAAAATCCGCTCCAACACGCAATATCTCCCATTCTTTACTTCCACATGGGTGCTGTTTCTTCATCGTCACGATATCTCCAACTTCGTAAACATATCCACTCTTCATTACTCGTCTGCGCCCCCTTCTTCTCTCACTCCACGAACCACGAACCGGTGATTGTCGCTGGCGCTGGTACAGGTTGACAGTGTAACAATCGTATCATTCGTTGTCACCTCTACTCCAGTATCGTACAGCGCCACTTCCTTTGTCATATTAAGGAATGCCTGATACTCTTCTTCTGTACCGAATACCGTAAGATATGTATCTGATGTATCTTCTACTTCGCCTACCGAATAGATATGATACTTCATCTCACTGCCGTCAGGCGTGTAGATATAAAAATACGGATTCGCCTCCCAGAATGACTGATCTTCATAGTCCTGCAAATGCCGGAACATAGAACCATCCTTCATTCGATGCCCGTATATGATCGAATTCTTATCTGTAAAAGCCGGGCTATTATCCACATTCAGGAAAATGGCTCCCAAAGTGTTCTCATTTGACGAAAATGTTTTCTTCAAATACTCACTGTTATTACTCCCCTGAACGATCGGGTAACTAATAACAGACGGCTCAGGATCAAACCGTATCCAGCCTATCGTATCAGGATTGATCTTCAGCAGTTCGTCAAAATTCACCTGGAATCTCGCCTGCTCTTCCTCTCCATTCTTTTTACCTTCCGTCTCAATCGCCAAGTCCCGGATCTTATCGTATTCACTTCTGCCATCGTAATAGCCCTTCATTATTCGAAATAATTGAAACGCCGATACACAGAATACGATAATCGCGATCACAAGTATCATATTCGATATGATACTGCTTTTTTGTTTCCTTCTGCGTCCTCTGTGATATTTCCTTTTATTCTCTCCCATTCTGCCCCACCTTCTCTGCCTCTTCTATTTCTACTCTTTATCCCTGCTCTTTAGTCTACTTCTGCTCCATAATCTCTACAATCGTCTTCTCCGTCTGCACCATTCCGGGAGATGCAATCATCCCCATATGTCTCATGGTATCCTCCGGCGTCCTTCCGTTAATTCCATGGATGCTCTCAATGCATATACCATCCATCGCCAGTTCCACTGCCCGAAACGCCGCATCTACCGCAACAATTCCCTTCATCGCACATCCATGATTTCCGCCGTCACAGATCATTCCCGTAAGACCACTCGCCATATTCTGAATCACCATCGTGATGATAGTTTCATCTGCTCCCCGCATATACGCAAGACCACATGCCATACCGGTTCCCGCCGCAATTCCACATCCGCAGAATGCAGATAACCTGCCGGAATATTCCTTGATATACATGGTAATCAGATAACTCAGTGCCGTTGCCCTTAAAAGCATGACATCCTCTTCCTGCATGTCTTCCGCCGGCATCTTCGATTCACAATTCACCTTATATTCTGCCAAAAGCGGCATCGTCGCAATAATCCCATGTGCTCCGCTTCCGGTAATACTCATCGCCGGACGGCTAAGTCCCAGCACCCTTGCTTCAATCGCTCCATTGCATAGAAGTTGGGCTGTATCCAGCACATGGCTTGAGAACATCTGCTCCCCATTCTTTTGAAACAAGCGTTTTGCAATCGTTGCCCGATCAGATGCCAGTCCTTCTTCAAGCAGTTCCATGTTCATGGCGAATGCGTCCCTTATAAATGCAAGTTCTTCCAGCGATACATGCTCCACATATTCAAGTATGTCTTTCAGCGAATATCTGTGTATCGCAGGAATCGCACTCCCCTCTGCGCCCTCCTGTCCATACTCCAACGCATCTACGGATACATCGCCCTCTTCAGAACGATTTTCCACATAGATCTGCTCCCCATTCTTCTCAATCGAAACAATATGGGTATGACTGTCTCTGATAGACACCATACAGGTATCCGCCTGCGTCTCTACCGTAGCATCGATCCTAATTCTTGAGTCGATACAATCCACCAGCGCCTCTACTTTCCCGTCTTCTACCATCTTCGCTGCCATCTCGTCATCCTCAGGCGTAATATTCGCCAGAGACTCCAAACCCTTCCCCGCATCCGCAGCCACCGCGCCAAGCGCTGCCGCATACAGATTGCCGAATCTGGAGGAATTCGGGATTCCACAAGTATAAGCATTCTTATACATACCGGAATTCATCCGCACCCGTACCCTCTTTATCTCTCCCGTCACATGGCTTCTTGCACTGGCGACCGCATACGCAATGGCTCCAGGCTCCGTCACGCCAAGCGCAGGTTTCATATCCTCTTTTATCAATCTGGTCAACTCGTTCATACATCTTCCCCTATATGCTTTCGTTCTTATCTTCCTGACCAGTATAACACACCCTTACACAAAATAGGTTTGCAAGTCTAAAAACTTTATATATTTTTTATTGGCAGTTTATTGACTTTAAACCCATACGGCGTATGATTGGTAATATATTTAGGAGGTTGATTTGATTTGAAAGAGAAACTGATTCGATTCATGTATGGACGCTACGGGGTTGATTCCCTGGGAAAATTCACAATTATTACCGGGCTTGCCGCTATGATCCTTGCCGGATGGACTGACAGTATGCTTCTGTCCCTCTTATCCTGGTGCCTGATCATCTATTCTTATTTCCGCATGTTTTCAAAGAACATCTATAAACGTTCTTCTGAAAACCAATGGTATCTGAATAAGACCTATAAACTCCGCACATTTTTCTATCGTCAGAAGAATATGATGGCACAGCGCAAGACCCACCACATCTACAAATGCCCTACTTGCAAGCAGAAAATCCGTATTCCCAGAGGTAAGGGCAAGATTGAGATCCGCTGCCCCAAATGCAACACAACATTTATCAAAAAGAGCTGACGAGGAGCACCTATGTTTGGATATATTGCAATTAACAAAGCAGAGATGAAGTTCAAAGATTACGACATGTACCATTCTTACTATTGCGGTCTTTGCAAACGCCTGAAGGAATGCTATGGTATTAGAGGTCAGGTTACTCTTTCTTATGATATGACCTTCCTCATCGTGCTTCTTACCGGGCTCTATGAACCCGAGACGAAGTTGGAGGTAGTGAACTGCATTGCACATCCACTGGAAAAACATGCTGCCAGAACCAATAAGTTCACCGACTACGCTGCTGCAGTCAATCTCATTCTATCTTATTATAAATGCAAAGATGACTGGGAGGACGAGCATAAGAAGAAAAGCCGTCTCGGTGCCAAATTGTTAAACTCTAAGATGAAAGACATCCAAAAGACCTATCCCGACAAAATCGCTGTCGTCTCTAAGAATCTGAAACATCTGTCCATTCTCGAACAGGAGAATGAACGTAACCTTGATCTGATGGCAGGACTTTTCGGAAATATCATGGCTGAACTTTTTGCCATGCGTCAAGATGAGTGGGAGCCTTCTCTTCGCAAGATTGGATTCTTCCTTGGCAAATTCATCTACCTGATGGATGCTTACGAAGATGTGGAAAAAGATATTCGGTCAGGAAATTATAATCCTTTTAAAGAGGGATTCCAGAACAATGAACATTTTGCAGAAGATTGCAAGCAGTTATTAACTCTGATGATGGCAGAATGCTCCAGGGAATTCGAGAAACTGCCGATTCTTCTTCATGCAGATATTCTTCGCAATATCCTATACTCCGGCGTCTGGTGCCGCTACACCGAAGTAACCGCCAAACGTCTGGACGCACCAGTCGACCTGCCAGAGGAGACTGAGCATAATCAGCAGGAGCCTTACCAGACGGATGCCGGGGATAATACAGATCCTGACCGTAATCATTCAGATACAGGAGAACAACAATCATGACAGATCCATATAGCGTCTTAGGCATATCACGCGATGCCTCTGACGAAGAGATTAAAAAAGCATACCGGAACTTAAGCCGCAGATATCATCCGGACGCTAATATTAATAATCCTAATAAAGACCAGGCAGAAGCCAAATTCAAAGAAGTACAGCAGGCATACCAGCAGATCATGCGCGAGCGGGAGTATGGAACTTCCGGCGGGTATGGCAGTTATGGCTCCGGCAGTAGCGGCTCCGACGGATATGGTTCCGGCAGTTATGGTCCTGGCGGGTATGGCTCCGGAGGATATGGTGGATTCGGAGGATTCGGCGACTTTGGCGATTTCGGAAGTTTCCGCGGTTTCGCGGGACAATATCGTCAGGCGAATTCCGGTGCAACCGAGAGCGAAGAAGACCTTCATATGAAAGCTGCCGCTAATTTTATTAACAGCAGGCATTATCAGGAAGCACTGAACCTGTTAAATGGTATCAAAGACCGAGGTGCCCAGTGGTATTATTATAGCGCCCTGGCGAATTCCGGTATGGGCAACAATGTGATTGCCTTACAGCATGCCAAAGAAGCACTTCGCCTTGAACCCGATAATTTTCAGTATCAGATGTTAGTGAACCGATTCGAAAGCGGCGGCAGTTGGTATCAGCAGCAACAGGGACCATACCAGACGACATTTACCGGCAGCAGTGGTCTATGTATGAAACTCTGTATTGCCAATCTCATGTGCAATCTGTGCTGCGGCGGCAGCGGTCTGTGTTGTGGCGGCGGCGGAATGCCTGGCGGGTATATCTAATGTCAATTCATTTATATTAGGAAGGGACTGATTGTGGTGTTAGAATATTTGGTATTATATCAAAGCGAATCCGGAAATACGAAGAAACTCGCAGCAACCATCTTCTCACATCTTCCAGGCAATTCAAAAGACCTGATCGATATTACAACTAACAAGACAATTCCGGAAGCGCGCATATACTTTATCGGTTTTGGCGTCCGCTGCGGAACTTGCAGCATGACAGTCAGTGATTTTCTGAATGACTTAAGTGGCAAATGCATTGCACTCTTCGGAACCTGCGGTATGGGTGATTCGCCCGAATACTACAGTGCTATCGCACAGAGCGCCAGCGCCTGGATCGAATCTGACAACGCCTATCTGGGCGCCTTCATCTGCCAGGGCAAGATGCCTCAGAAAGTCCGTCAGAAATACGAAGCTATGCGTACTGCCGAGAATTCCGCTCAGATGGATATGTGCATCCGTAATTTTGATGAGGCACTGACACATCCTGATAGTCTGGATTTCGAACATGCAAAGGTATTCGTAAATAAAATATTGAAAAAAATAGAGGCGGAAGAGTATTGATTTTTCCCGCCTTTATAGATATCTCTGATATAAAAATGGTGCCGGAAGATTAACTCCGGCACCTTCATATTATACTAACTTTTTACTAGATAGGAAGTTCAAGATAAATATCTTTTCCTTCTTTGATAGAGATTACAACTTTTCCACTTCTGATAGTTGCAACTGCTCCCTGAACGCTTCCTGCTACTGCAGGTGCAGCTTCTTCTGGCGCTGCCTCTTCCTCTGCCGGCTCTTCTGCTGCTACTTCTTTGATACCATCTACGTTATCAACAGTTAATGGACATAAGGAATCGCTTGTCTTTGTTAATTTTGCCCCCAATACCTGCTCGATTGTCAGACATCCGTCCAGATTTAATAATCCTGAATCAACTAATTCGTCGAAGATTGCTGGATCTTCAAGGTTAGCTGGCTCGATTGTAATGCCCGCCTCTGCTCTACAACATAATACTGCTGGATCTTTCGCATGAGCTTTCGCGGTTTCAGCTGTAATAGACATGGTAATTACCTCCTCTTCAATTTATACGCTATCTTTAGTATAGCCAGTGAAGTGATTGAATTCCAATTGATTTTTTTAATAAACCAGTATATTTATAGAGTTTTTGAATGTGTTTATCCTTAATTTTCTATAAGATATCCTCACTATAGAATGAATATCTATAACGGGCTCAGCATAGTTTTTACCGCTAACAAAAAAATACCGCATCCTTTTATTCTAAAGGGTACGGTATTTTTCAGAGGCGCCAACCAGATTTGAACTGGTGATAGAGGTGTTGCAGACCTTTGCCTTACCACTTGGCTATGGCGCCTTATCAAGCACTTACTTATTATAGCAAATGCTTGAGTCTAAGTCAAGGGGTTAAAACCCTAATTCTTCATTTACCAGAATTACCTTGATGCGCTTTGGCTTCTTAGAGAACCTGGTAATCAGTATCTGGCAGCAGATCGTATCCGGCGACTTGCAATCAAAACAACTTCCAGTCTTAGCACACGGCGTATCCAGTCCGAATCTCTGCGCATTGATCGGCGCCGCTTCATTCCTTGCTCTTGACATGGCATTATCCACATCTTTTACAACCTTATTCATCCCGATAATCATCAGAACATTTCTTGGACCCGCTGCAATTGCAGATACCCGGTTCGCCATTCCATCTATATTTACCATAACACCGTCTTCTGTGATTGCATTAGCACTCGTCAAGAAGTAATCGCAATCGTATGCCGCCAATTCCATCTTACGCTTCTCTTCCGGTCCTTGTGCGGTGTCTCTGTTGTATACGGTATAATTGCCTTCACAGACCGTATTCTTCAGCCCGATCTCATTCACAGACATAGAGCCTCCCCATGAGATACTGCTTCCTTCAGGAATCCATTCCAAAGCCTTCGCAAGAGCCTCTTCTTTGGTCTCGGCATAATAGCCTTCCATGTTGCGGGATTCTAAGCCTTTTATAATCCGCTCACTTAATAATTTATTTCTTTTTATGCGATTCTGATCCATGTTCTTAAGCCTCCTTTGTATTGTATGCACGTTAATGACATTATATCACATTTTGCAATTGGGGACAGGGCAAATTCAAAAAGGGACACGGCTATTTGAATTGGGGACGTGGGAAATCGAGATTTCCCCCGTCCCCTCCCTAGAAGAACCCAGTTCCCAAACGCAGAATATATATCGCCACCATAATCTTCGTACGGTTCTCATTACTTAAAATATCATACCCCAACACTTCTTTAATCTTATTCAACTTATATGTCAGTGTATTCTTATGGCAATACAATGCCTGAGAAGTGTGTATAATACTACATTCGTTCTCAAAATATGCCTCTAATATCTCCATATAATTTGTTTCCTGCTCCTTGTCATATTCCATAAGTTTTCCGAGTGTCTCTTGGACAAAAGCAGGATAGATGGATTTTTCTTTGACGTCTGCCAAAAGTTTATAGATGCCCAATTCATCATAACTAAGCAGATTCTTAGGAATCGCTGTCTTCGTCAGATCATATGCAGTATATGCATTCTCATAGGATCTGTGAATATCTGTAATGCGAGATGCAAGCGTGCCGATTCCTATATATACATTGGGATCATCCTGACAGAATTTTTGGCATTCTTTTTCAATCTGCGGGATCGGATAACTGGCTGTCAATATTGTCAAGCGGCCTTTCTCTTCATATACGATTACATTTTTGAAAATATATCTAAGAGATTTTTCAATCTTTGTCAGTTTTTCATTCCCTGTATCGCTATCATATGCGTGACAACTGAGCATAATCACTGCATATGACATATTCCTGAAGAATCCATTCCTTTCAAAATGGCTTAGATACAGTTCTTCATTCTGCGGATAAAAGATTGCATTCTTGAATGCTGTAATCAGATTCGTCTCTCTTTGCTCGTTCTTCAGCAGAATCTCTGCAAACAGGCGCATGATATCAATATATGGGGTATCCCATGAGGCTGAAAAGATAGGGAAGCGGATTGCATTGCAGTAGTCAATAATATCCTGCGAAAACATCCTATTATCGCGAAATGAAATGATTAGACCTCCTGCATGTACTTTGTTCAATTCTGTGATATAAGTTTTCAGCCATTTCTCTGATTGGTAACTCAACCCTGAATTGAAAACCAGTTCATCGCCATGCAGTAATTGTATAAAATCTATCTCCTCCACCATATGCATCCAGACGATTGTCTTATCAAAACAACTATTCGTGTGAAGTTTAACATTATATTTTTCGGGTAGTTCTACATACAGTCGCATCAATTCTACTGCCATCACTCTGCCTCCTTTTTAATTTCCTTTTACATTATTTATTAATCATAATATATCATTTTTGTACTTTACACACAATTATTTTATGATTTTCTGTCTTTAAAAACTATTTTCAAAGATATAACTCCATGCTATATTGTCCTTAGAACACAAATAACGCTTATTAGCGACCTCGATTTTTGTAGTTCTAATTTCATAACTCTAGATTGTTTTATAAAAAGCCCCCAAAGCATTCGCTTTGAGGTCTTTTTCATTTTCATTAATATATTTCAATTGG